>DATDXI010000001.1:0-18581 GCA_035289385.1 Candidatus Nanoarchaeia archaeon
CTTGGATAAACGCATGTAATTTTTTCCCTGCCAGATGGATCCTCTTCCCATCAAGCCCTTCGCTGACAGTCTTAAAGTCAGTCACCCAATAGGAAACATCTTCTCCAAAGACTTCATGGATGTCATCAAGGACAGATTGATGCTCATCATTATTGATGGTGATGATTTCCAGCCTCATGACCTTTGAATATATCCCTACAGAACCATCACCGATGATCCATCCTGCCAGCCTCGCTTTAGCCAAGTCCCTGCTGAACACATTTTTCTCCCTGACTTCTAACAATAATGGCTGCTGCACTCGTTCCGTTATATCCAGATACTTCACTTCTTTCCATTCGTACTGGCCATGCCATTTTTTGGCGGAAAGGACGAGATGGTCTTCCGTCAGATCGATATGATTGCCATTCTTTGTTTTGATGCGAAATACTTCTTTTTCACCGTTGTATTTAGTTGCCAGTATCTTTACAAATTTCTCACCATCAAAGACCTTTAAGCCGACCTTATTTTTTTCTACCGCATCGCCAATATAACAAGTTCCTTCTTCCGTATAAAGCTGCGTAAAATAGTCTGCGCAAGCATGCGGCTGGCTTCTCGTATAAGCATCTCGAGAATATTCCAATTTCTTGGTGATGGGATCAACATAGCTATGTCCTTGCGCCGGACCAGTCAAGCCATAAGCAAAATTTAATCCCGTGGTAAACCATTGCGGGCTGTTTGGCGCAGCCGTCTGGGAAATGATCATATAGACCATCTCCTCATAAAAAGTTTTAGCATCTTCTGAAGAAGCGAAGTAACCGTACTTTTCCCCCCAATGTCTCCAGCAGCCGGCTATCCGATGGGCTACCTGCTTGATGCTTGTTTCACTCCCGGTAATAACTTTCCCACTGGCATCCAAACGCAATTCACCATGCTCATCTCTCAAAGGGACACCAGCTTTTCTAAAATATTTTTGCGCAAGGATGTCCGTAGCCACTTGACTCCAGAAATTTGGAACTTCCACGTCATGCATCTCGAAGACAATCGATCCGTCAGGATTTCTGATGATGGAAGAGCGCTTCTCGTAGGTAAACATATCAAAAGGGCTCTGCCCTGCAGCAGTAAATTTTTTAGGGATCCTTAACCCTTGTTTTTGTGACATCGTTTCTTGCAGTTGTATCTTCTCCATCTTTCTCCACCTCTTTATGGAAGCATGCTCAGCTTATGTAAGCATGCTCAGCTCTTTTTCTAATAGTTTGGGATCATCGATCCCTTTATGAATGGAAGCGTAACGCACATACGCCATCTTATCAAATCGTTTAAGCTCTTTCAGCACTTCTCTGCCAATTTCCTTAGTGGTCAGTAGATTTTTCTTCTTTCCCAGCAAAGCTGCTTCTATTTTTTTGCTCAGATTAAGGATAGCAGTAACATCAGATTTCCGGCAGGCCCGCTTTAGGCTTTCGGTAATCTTATTAGCATCAAAAGGCTGTTCACGATTATCTTTCTTCTTTACAGTCAGCTGAAAGACAGCCTGCTCATAGGTTGTAAAACGGGTAGAACAATCCAAACATTCCCTTCTTCTCCTTACCGCATCATCAATAAGACGAGACTCCAGAACTTTCGTTTCCTTGGCGCAGTAAGGGCATAACATGATCTATCACCATTTTTTTTCTTGAAAGGTAGTAAAACACTAGATATAGTGTTTCCCCCCTGGAAGCTACTAAATGTAGTGTTCGAGGGATTTTAGGAAACAACACCTATTTAAATAATTTTTAGTCCTTCGAAATATATTCTCCAGTGTATAATACACGAGATGTAATAGTTGCTGGAATGTTTTGAGAAATGTTGAGAGGGAGGGATGTTGGGAAAGGGGAGGGTGGAGGAAGAGCAATATTAGGATGGTTTTTCGATACCTCTTGAAGCAACTCTTCTCTTTAAGCTGAAAACCTAACCTGGACAAAAGACCGAATCATTTAAATAATAGTTTGATTTTTCATACTAAAATATGAATCCGCTCTTACGACTATTTTTTGAACAGACGCTGAGACATTGGCACTTTGAAGACCTCCTCAAAGCATCAGAGATGAGTAGGGAAAGGCTTCATTTCTACCTTAAACAGCTTCTCCGGGAAAACGTTGTCCGCCGCATCAAGCCGAGAGGAAAGATGCCGTATTACCTAGCCCGATATGAAAGTCCGGAATTTCGCCTGCAGAAGCGCCTCTATGGGCTGCAGCTTTTAGAACAAAGCGGATTATTTGCCCATGTTCTCACTATTTCAGGCATTAAAACGGCACTCCTCTTTGGCAGCTTTGCCCGAGGAGATTGGGATAAATCTAGTGATGTCGATCTTTTCCTTTATGGGGACAGTTCTTCATTTCAGAAAGGTGTTTTTGAAACGAAACTGAAAAGAGAATTACAGATCTTCAGTTTTCAGCAGGCAAATGATGTTAAACAGAATCTAGACCCTGCGCTCGTGAAGAACATCATAAAAGGATTTAATATCAAAGGAAACGTAGAGCCATTTGAGGTTAAGATTCATGCGTAAGCTTTCTCCTAAGGAAATATATGACCATTCTGCAGCGGAAGGGCTCTATGAAGAAGCCCATCTTGACAAGGAAGAAGCGAGCAAGGCTCTGGAAATGATCCAAGAAGATTATGAATTCGCCCAACGGATGAAGAAAGATAAAAAGCCAAGTTGGAGAGTTATTTTCAATGCGTATTACGATGCTTTTCGTGAACTGTGTGACCAATTGATGCGATTCAAGAAGCAAAAATCAAGCAATCACCAAGCAGTGTTTGCGTTTATTGCTCTCCATTTTAAAGACCTGAATTTTGATTGGGAACTTCTGGAGCAGATCAGAACTGTGCGCAACAATAATAAATACCAAAATCTCAATATCAGCAAAGAGATGTGGAAGAGTGTGGAACTGCCTTTTGAAATGCATATCGCTGCCTTGAAGAAGGAACTTGAAAAAAGGATAGGGGAGTTGTGAAGTCATCTACAAAATATAATCTTCTGTCCCTACCGCAACCACTCATTTTAAATATCATCAGGATTTCTCTTGGGTATGAAATGGCTCCTCATAGTACAAGCATTATATTTCTTCCTGCCAGCTTATATTGCCAATATGTCTCCCGTCATCTTCAAATGGGTGCCACTGTTTAATACGCCGATCTGGGAGAAAAAGCTGGGAAAACATAAAACATGGCGCGGCTTGATCATTGGCACAGTCGTAGGAACATTTGTGTTTTGGCTGCAGAAGCTGGCTTTCAGCAATGGCTTTGAAAGCTTAGCGCTTATTGATTATAATGATTTCTCGTTGTTGCTAGGCTTCTTCTTAGGATTAGGGGCAATGCTGGGAGATATGGCAGAAAGCTACCTCAAAAGACAGCGGAACATCGCTCCGGGAGAACCATGGATGCCTTGGGACCAGCTGGATTTTGTCTTCGGAGGATTGTTATTGAGCTTTCTCGTCTATGTTCCGCAAGCAGGAGTAGTCTTAACATTGATTGTCCTCAGCCCTCTGCTTCACGTCCTCTTTAATTATCTCGGCTATCTCCTGCACATCCATAAGAACAAGCTTTAAATAATTTAAGAAGATCCTTTCTGTTATGGGCAAAGAAATAAATTTTCCTAACTTGCTGACGTTGATCCGCTTATTTCTTGGTCCGGTAATAATGTATCTTATCTTTCAAGAGAATAATGTGGTGGCGATGAGCCTTCTGGTCATTGCCTGGGCTACCGACGTTGGCGATGGATATCTTGCAAGAAAATACAACCTGACGACGGAATTCGGAAAGCATTTTGATCGATTGGTGGATAAGCTGCTGGTAGGATTCGTCTTTTTTGCTATCCTGCTGAAGCATGATTCCACCCCTTGGATATGGTTTACCTTAGCTGTAGTTGTGGGTTTTGTCGTGATGTATAGGTTTGTCGCGGATAAAGGCATCCAAGTAACAAAGCTTGGAAGGTTCTGCCTGGGAGTCCAGCTGATATTATTATTAGTGATGACGTATGGCTACGTCACCAATATCCTGCTTTCCGTCTTTTTCCTTTCTGTATTGATTCCTGCAGCAGATTATGTGAGGCTGGCAGCGAGCAAACGAGCTGTCGTCGAGAAAAAACAGAAGAAGTGACCCTACATCGTCTATTATCCGTCGATAACACAGAAACCTTTATATACTTTAAGGTTTTCTTTTCTTTCATAAATAATCCAAAAAAGGAGGGATGAGAATGGCTGAAACAGTAGCACATGTGGGAGTAAAAAAAGAGAAAGGCTACCTTTACTTTCTAGACAAACATGGTAATGTAGCTAGAGCTAAGATGAGCCGAGCTGGCAGAACCAAGGGAAAGACAAAGATAGAAGTAGTTAAAAAAGTAGGCGTGAAGAAAGCTTCAGGTTATCTTTACTTTGTCGACTCGAAAGGAAACGTTTCCAGAGCAAAGATGGCTCGTGGAAGAAAAGGCGGCAAAAAGAAAGCTGCGAAGAAAGGCGGCAAGAAGAAAAGAAGATAAGCTCTTTTTTTTATTATTTTTTTATTTTAATTTTTAGGCGTGTTAAGTGCTTCTAGTTGTTTTGTGAGCTGAAATTTTTTATCGAAACATTTTAAACTAATCCAAAAGAAAGCCAAAGTATGACCAAACTTCCCTCATTCCCTTCAAAAGCCTTTCTCGCCCCTATGGCCGGCGTGAGTGATGCAGCTCTGCGCTTATTATGCCGAGAATTAGGTGCAGGCTTAGTCGTTACGGAATTCATCAGCATCCATGCCGTCAACGCTAAATCTCAAGATATTACCAAATTCATCGAATTCTCAGAGAAAGAACGTCCCTTATCCTGCCAATTGTTTGGATCAGACCTAGAGAAAATCAAGCAAGCTATCAAAATAGTTGAGCCGTACTTTGACATCATCGACTTCAATATGGGCTGTCCTGCTCCACACATCACCAACCAGATGGCTTGTTCTGCTTTGCTTCAGGAGCCAGAGTTGACGAGAAAAATATTTAGGACGATGGTGCAAGCGACAAAGAAACCAATTAGCGTAAAAATAAGGGCAGGAATAACTAAACCAGATAGATGGAAAGAGATCGCTCTCATCGCCGAGGAAGAAGGATTATCGATGATCACCTTCCATCCACGAACAGTCAAGCAAGGCTATGCCGGAAAATCTGACTGGAACCTCATTAAAGAGATGAAGCAGTTAGTTAAAATCCCTGTTTGTGGAAATGGTGATATTGAAACGCCGGAAGATGCCAAGCGGATGCTTGATGAAACCGGCTGTGATTATGTCATGATCGGAAGAGGAGCAGCTAAAAATCCGTATCTGTTCAAGCAGATCAATGCTTATCTTAAATATGGGAATTATCCAAAAATTTTGCCGAAGACAAAACTGAAATATTTTTTTACGTATTTGGATTATGCAAAAAACTATTCTATCAAGCCAGCTCAAATAAGGATGCAGGCGATGAATTTCTCCAGAGGATGTGACGGCGGAAAAAAGTTAAGAGGAGATCTGTTAGGCAAGAATACTGTTGAAGAGATTCGAGCAGTTTTAGAAAATTTTTACTGCCACTTAGAATAATAATAATAATAATAATAGAAGAAGAGGATATAATAACCACTATTAAGTGGAAACATTAATAAAGAACGTTCATTTTTGGACTGCATGGTTATAACTAGACGTGAATTACTGGGTGGCCTTGGAGCGGTTTTATGTTTGAGTCAAGTTCCGTTATGGCTTCCTACTGATCAGGAAAGTAAAGGAACAATTTTAGATCCTCCCAAAGCAGATTATACTTTAGAAGTTCATGTTCAAAAAACTGGAGATAGATTTAGTCATGATTTTTATCATGGAAGGACTTTGTTTGATCAAGTTTTAACTAACACGAGGAGCTTTTATGCTGATCATGGATTTACTATTGAAATACGTGGAGTCCCAACTGATGGATATGGGGAAGGAAGCGATTTAGATAATAGGCATGGTTTGTTTGTTTATACCACTAAGGAAGCCTTGTTATCTGATCCAGAAAGATTTATCTCACAAAATCCTGAACCTAGGTTTGATGAGATGGTTAGATCTGAAGCTCGTGTTTTTGCTACAAAAAGCGGATTAAGTTTTGAAGATGCTTATACTAAAGTTCGTAGTGCATTTGAGACACAAGCTATTGCTATTTATAGGAGATTTTTTGAAAACAAAAATGCGATCACTAACCCAGATACGCATATTACTTATGTTTTTCCCTCTACTAAACTTGCCGATGCAACAAATCCAGAAGTGGTTAATCATTATTCTATTGTATTTGTCCATGAACTGGGTCATTTATTGGGATTAGATGAATCCAATCACAGAAGGGATTATGTCCTTCCTTATCATGGACCTAATTTTATGATTAATACATTAAGTGGTAGAGATGCAGATATACATTTATTGAGTATGCATCCGGAACAAAAAAGAATGATTGAAGAAAGATTATCTAAATGAAATATTATAACATCAATCATTGTCTAAATAAATCATAGTTGTTTATTTCTTTCTACATATTTTTTAGAGAGAGATCTTATTTCATTGAGAAGCAATACACTCTTTCAATTCTCGGACGCCTTCTTCCAGATCATCATTATCGATCTCTGCTGCATACTCCATCTTCTTCAACGTATTGGCGTAGAGAGGATCATAATACCATTCCAGGAGGATCTTTGATGCAGAGACGAAATCTCCTTTCTCCATACAGCTGACCATCTCTTCCTTCTTTTTTTTGCTGATAACCCTGTTTAAGCTGGCAGAGATAGCTATAGCTTCTTGCTTGTTCTTCTCATTGATATAAACAGCAGCGCATAATTCTGCACGTTTGTCCAGGCTTCTTTTGATGAGGATATGCGTCCCGG
Source organism: Candidatus Nanoarchaeia archaeon (assembly GCA_035289385.1). GTDB lineage: Archaea > Nanobdellota > Nanobdellia > Woesearchaeales > GW2011-AR9 > JACOZM01. The sequence goes on from DATDXI010000001.1 coordinate 6,861, forward strand.
AAAGCATCGCCTTATACAAAAAGCCAGGGATCATCAAATCTCCTATCCTTCTGCTTTCCCCTTCCAGAAGAATCCATTTCTCCTCTTGCAATTCATCCAAGCGCTGCAACAGCAAATTGTCAAATCGATATTGAGAGTTTGGTTTCTTGCCCAAGGCACCATAGAGACTGCCGTTATGCTGGGCCAAACCTTCGATGTCTATGGAGTTAGGGAATTTATGGAGCAGATCTGTTTTTCCGGTACAGGTAAGGCCCCATAAGATGATCACTTTTGGCTTTAATTGATAATTGTCTAATCTCTCGGAAACGTACTTTCGAAAGGCCTTATGGCCGCCTTCCAACTGATAAACATCATATTTTAACGCTTCAAGAAAAGAAACGATAACTCCCGACCTCATGCCGCCTCGCCAGCAATAGATGACCATCTTCTTTCCTCGGTGCTCATTGATCTTTTTGACGATGTCTGGCATATTCTTGGCCACATATTCCATCCCTTGAGCTATAGCTTTGTCTGGAGAGACCTGCTTGTATAATGTTCCTACGATCGCACGCTCATCGTTGTCGAGAATGGGGATATTGACCGCATGAGGAAGATGGTCGTGCTCAAATTCTTTTGGGCTTCTCGTATCAAAGAACTGAGCATCTGCTAGCTGCAACGCATCCTTGATGGATATTTTTCTGGGCATTTTATTCATGGAAAGGGAGGTGATTTAAAAAATATAGCAACAGATTTATATAATGGAATTATCTATCTATCACTATGAAAAGCGCATCTATGATCCCTATGACTATTATTGCAGTTCTGGCTCTATTTCTAGTATCATGCTCTCCACAGCAGTTTGTCTGTAGTGACGGCAGCGTCGTTGAAGATTCCAGTACCTGTGCGCCGCAAAAGGTTCCAGTGAAACAGGTGCAGAGAGCAGTTGAAGAATCTCCAGATATCCCACGGGAAGTGGTTGACCTATTTGCACAGAAATCAAAAGTGAAAAGCGTTTCCTATATCCATCACGAAAGCGCTGATATCTCTAAGCCCAGTTATAGGATAGCGATAAAAGGTACGCTGATGAAAATATCTCTTCCTACCCAAACTGAATTGCTGAATAAGAACACCATAGATACGGTGATTATCGACGCAGCTCGCAAAGAAGCAGAAGGATATTGTGAAAGCAAGAAATACTGCATCAAGATAGGGAATCAAGGAGCAGTGGATTACGCTACGTATTACAAGAAAACGCCGTTTGACTGGGTAGATGAGATAGAGGAAGCAGAACTGTTGACGACCCAACGCTTGTTTAACCGAGATACGACAAAAGTTCTGGTGAATGGAGAATACACCTATTGGGTCGATTCCTTCTTTGGCATCCCTTTGAAAGTCGAAGGAAACAACCAAATATTCCTTTATGAAAGCCCGTTATTTAACGGCGTGAGTTCTATCGAGTTTGAAGAGAAAGATTAGGCAGGAGAAATTTCCTCTTCAATTATGAAAATCAGGCCCAGCTGCTCAAGGAAGATATAATATATCTCCTTTGATTATGGTTTTAACTCTACTATAATATGCTTCTTGTCAGGTACAGAGACAAAAACATCTTCACCGCTTCTAAGATTGAGACTTCTCACGACATTATTGTTAAAATAAATTCCCAACCTGTCCTGGGACAACTTCACCACCTTCTGTTTGATCTTGAGAGGCGCTTCTTGAAGTTCTTGGAGAACTTTCCTCGAAGAAACTGGTTCAAACTCAAAATGGTCACAGTGGCTGCATTGTAAACTTGTTACTTTGTTTTCTGCTCCTTCAACAGATACGGAAACTTTTTTCAATGAATGATTACATTTTGGGCATTGCATTTTTATCACCTGGATTGTTTTGCGTTAATAACATATAGCGTATTATTTTCTATTTTGAACAATATGTAGTAATTGTCTTTTTCAATTTGGTATACCTCACCTTTTTTCCTTGGGCTCTTGGTCGTCAGGATAATCTCAACCACCTTTTGCCAGGGGACATCTTTCTCATGCTCTTCCCTATAATGCTGAGTTGGCTTAATTGCCGTAAAGTATACCACTCTTTCACCAGACTTCATAAGTGTAGTCTTTATGACTTTATAAATATTTTGGGGAAAATCATCAAAAATAGTTTCATCAAAAAGAATACGCCCCGGCCGGGATTTGAACCCGGGTCAATGCCTTTCTCTGAATTTCTTCTCGAAAGGGCACTATGATAGTCCGGATAATGCTGATGAAGAAAAACTTCACCATCTACACCACCGGGGCTTATTCGGAAATATTTGTGGCGCCTTTAAAAATGTTTTTGTTGTTACGAGGATATTTCAGCAAAACTGCTACCGTACTACTTCAGTCACCTGAAGTTCAGCCAAGTCGTCTAGGTCGTAAAGCCAGCAAAATCATTTATGGTTGAAGCTGAAGAATAGGAACTATCTATTGTTATATGATTTTGACCGTTATTTTTTCTGACGAAGCTCTTAGCTGGCTTTACCTCTTGACCTTGACGACGACTTGGCTTCATATTACTGAAGCAAAACTGCCACCATAAACCTTATATAAGCAAAACCAATCATTCTTCCTATGAGGAAAAGGGTGATATTAGGGTTGACGGAAGAAGTGCTGCTCATCGGAGAAAATGGCAAAGAGCAGAAGGTCATTGCCAGGATTGATACTGGTGCCACATCATCTTCCATCGACTCGGCTATCGGAAAAAAACTACAGCTTGGGCCGATAACTACCACGAGAATCGTTAAATCCGCTTCCGGCGTCAAAAAGCGGCCGATGATCAGAGCAAAACTGAAATTGAACGGCGACCTGTTAGAAGCAGATTTTACTTTAGCAGACAGAGCCCATATGACCTATCCGGTATTACTAGGCCAGAACATCCTTAAAAAAGGGCATTTTTTGATCGATCCCCACAAAGGTAAACCATGAAAGCAGCCATAATCTCGTTAGGAAGTGTAAGTTCGCAATGGACAGCGGAAGCGATGAAAAAATATTTTACAACCGTAGATGTTATCTCTTTAAAACAATTGGAAGTGCAACTAGGAAAAGGAGCAGGAGTGTATTATCAAGGGAAAGAGTTAGGATATTATGATTGTATCTACTTAAAAGGATCATTTAGGTATGCCCATTTGTTACGTTCCATTGCCACGCTTCTGGAAAAAAAAATCCCCTACATGCCTCTTTCTCCCACTGCATTTACGAACGTGCACCATAAGTTATTGACGCATCTCATCCTTCAGCAGCATACTATTCCCATGCCGAAGACCTATCTGTCTCCTTCCGTAACGGAAGCAAAGCAGCTGCTGAATACCATCCATTATCCCATCGTCATGAAATTTCCTGAAGGTACGCAAGGGAAAGGAGTGATGTTTGCCGATTCCAAAAGTTCTGCTTCCTCCCTATTAGATGCTTTAGAAGCTCTCCGCCAGCCCTTTATCATCCAAGAATATATCGATACTTCCGGAACAGATGTCCGGGCCTTTGTCGTCGGGGAAAAAGTAGTTGCTGGAATGAAACGGAAGGCACAAACTGGTGAAAGCAGAGCAAACATCCATGCTGGAGGAACAGGAGAAGGAATACTCTTGAAGCCAGAGACTCAGAAAATAGCCTTGGCAGCGGCACGGGCATTACGGGCAGAAGTATGTGCCGTAGATATCTTAGAAACTCCCCTAGGGCCGTTAGTCCTTGAAGCAAATATCTCTCCGGGATTACAAGGTATCCAGAAAGTTACTCCCATCAATATCGCTGACCAGATCGCCAAGCATTTCTATGCTCAGACGGAGAAAGCTGTCTCTCAGGAGAAGAAAACAGAAGCGCAAAAATTGATGCAGGAGATGAAATTGGATGGAGAAAATGGCCAGGACATCATTTCAGAGATGAAGTTTAGGGGAGATAAAATAATTTTGCCGGAATTGATCAATAAGATCTGCAAGTTTACTGATGGAAAAGAGTATCTGATGAAAGTTAAGAAGGGGAAACTTGTTGTGGAAGAGATGGGGTAAGGAAAAGCTGTTTACTTACACGGAAAAAGCCAGAAATCCATTGGCTTTAGCCAATGGATGAATGGCTCTGGCTTTTTCGTGTCCTGAAAATGCGGGGTAGAAAAAGTGCTTTCCCGCATTTTCATGACGTTAGCACTCTGGAATGCCGTTGAATATATGCTCGTATCATCTCTTCCATCAGAGTAACTGCTGAGTTCCACAAACGAAGAGCCTCTCCTGAGTTTCTAAACATATCATCTAATTCCCGAGGGTTATGGTATGCACTTTTAATTCTTAATAGTGGTTCTGGATTGACTTCCGGGAAAGTTTCCTTGATAAGTTGCACGGCTGAAAACCTGTTTTTCCTGAGCTTTCCATCTACAAAATACAAGATCTGCTTTGAGCCTCTGCTTACGGCATCTAATGATTTGATAAATTTCATGAGAAAAGCCTGATAATCATCATGCCTGTCGTGTTCCGCAAATAATAATCCCGTTCTCATTTTTCTCAAATTAAATCTAACCGGTACTTGCTCATTCATGGTTGGGAGTTCATATGTTATTTGCGGTCGATAATCAATTCCAGTTATTCTCGCTTCTTCCTCAAAATACCCTTGAAATGAGGGATCATAGCTATTAAATCTTCCGTCTCTCATGGTTGTAGCATCTGTAACAGTCACTTGAAAGGGAACATGATTCCCTCTCAATGCCTGATGAAGAACTAGTGAAGCATTATGAAGATTTTTTTTATCGATAACGACATGATCTGGAAAAATCATCACTCCATCAATATCACTTCTACCAGCATCAAAATCACCCCTAACATAAGAGCCATACAACATCAGGGAAAGTCCATCAATCCTTAGGTCTGTTAACCCAGAGACTAGCTCCTGTTCAAAATCTCTATAATTCTCCGCTTTAGGTCGCTCTTGATTATACCCTAATATCATCTTAACAACTCCTCCTCAAGAATGAATCTTAAAGAGATTAATCTACCCCTTCAATAATTGGATGTATGGCTTCTTCTTAAAGATTTCGCGCCAAAAAAAAATGATCTATAAAATACTCTACCTTTTTCCTCTTTTGCTTTTCTTGCCGTTCTTCACTTTAGCATCCTTAAACCAGATCAGATAGATGATCGGCAGCAAGCCTAACGTATTAAGAATCAAGATAGCAACAAACCAGCCTTTCTGTTTTCGTTGAGCTGCATGCCATAACGCTAGACCTTCCCAGATCAGCGACCAAATCCCGATAAGAATCAACGCTAGCAAAGACCATCCCGGCTGCTCATAGATGCTGTATAAATCAAACATTTTAGCAGAAAATCTTCTTTTGTTTTTATGCTTTACGCTTTTGAATGGTTTTTCTAGTGTTTCATTTTACCAGATGCATCCTTCACGACAAAGTAATACACAATCGCCGTAACGATGCTGAACAATAACGCGCAGATGATCCAGATGATCTTATGGAGATCTTCCATCTTCTTCTGGTACGTAACTATATCATAGATAACCCAAACTGCACAGATAAGCCCAACAATGCCAAACGGACCGAAGAACATCATTACCGCATCCTCATTCGGACCAAAGAGCATCATTACTGCATCCTCATCTTTTGCCGTTTAATTTTTGGATCTCCACCATATCTTTCAAGATATCGGAAGCGAGGAAGGTGTATCCTTTCTTTCTTTTCAAAAGATTATCCCCGACCATGCCATTGACAAAAGAAGCAGCAACAGCTGACTTAAACATATCTTTGCTCTTGGCAAGAAAGCCGACGACTAACCCTGCTAGGACATCGCCCGTTCCCGCTTTGGTCATCCCTTGATTTCCAGTTCTATTATATGCAATCTTATTTTTAGAGATGATGATATCCGTAGCACCCTTGACCAATAAGACATTATTGTTCTGTAAAAAATATCTCAAGTTCCCTTGCAGGATCTCTGCTTTTTCCTTAGCATTGGATACTTTCAGCTTAGGAAGCAAAAATTCCTTGTTGCTATTCACTAACATCATCTCTAATTCTGTTTCGTGAGGAGTTAAAATAGCGTTGCTAAAATCCTTGAACGATAATGATTTAAGAGAATCAGCATCAATCACTTTGGGCTTCTGACATTTCTTGATGAAATATTGGCTGAACTTATCTGCCTTTCTCGTAATTCCATTACCGATAAGGACAGCATCATAACGGTCAGCAAGCTTGACCATCTCTTTGGCATTCTTGATGCTAAAGGCGCTTCCCTTGATCTTATGGGTAATTAAGTCAGGAGTGTAACGATGGATGGCCCAAGCAACTTTTTCAGGAGCAGCCACCGTTACCGAATCACAGCCAGCACGCATCGCCGCTAAGCCAGCTAAGGTTACTGCGCCAACATACTCTTCTGAACCACCTATGACGAGAGCGTAGCCATTTTCTCCCTTATGAGAGGTTTTCTTCCGCTCCATCAGTTTCTTGACCTGGTTTAGATTCATTTGTTTCTCTTCTTTTTTTCTAAGCTTGATTTTTAGGTTTATAATGCTTTATAATTATTATAAAGTAACAACCGTCCAGTTTATAACTTATTTATAAATGATGTGATTTTTGCGTCTCTTGTTTATAAATAGGCAAGCTAAAGGAGATTGCTTTTTTCAGGTGCGCTGTTAAGTTAAAGGAGTATAGGCTTTGCATATTGTGATACATTCTCACCTACGAGAACATTTATTAACAAAATTGGAGTTCATTAGCTAAATGCTAATTCGTCCAATAAAACGCTTACTTTACTCATTGAACTTAATTGAACCCTTATGCGGAAAACTTATTACAGAAGAAGGTGGCAGGGGAGACATGGGTGATAACGACGATTTCAAAATAACACTTAGGCGGAAAGGAAAAGTAAGAAAAAGAAGATTAAATAGAACTAATCCGAACAATTCATACACGAGGATTGTGGAGCTTACGCCCATCTCACAAAAAGCAATAATTTATGTGAGGTATGCTGATTGTCGTGGTAGTCAATTTAATTCAACTAAAATATTTCGACTTTCGAGGGAATCAAAAATAGTTGTAAAATATCTTAACGGCGAACAAACTGTAATCAACTGAACAGCAAGGGGCATAACGATATTTTTTTATATTCGTTTCTTCTTTCCCAAAAGAATGGACATTTGGCAAAAATTATTTCTTATTGGTTGTACTATTTTTTTGTTAAATTTAATGTTTAAAAACACCTTAAAGAAGCTCTTTTATTATATTATTAAAAAAATAAATTGACGGTTACGGGGTAGCTAATCTTCAAAGAATATTAAAATTTAATATAATCTTAGGAAATTTCCTATTTTTCGTGGGTATCATATCAATAACCACTTTTTTTTCTTTTTCATACCCCGCTTACTTTACAGCGCTTTTTTCACGGAGAAAGTCTTTTAAATGACCCTCTTTATCTGGACTTTGGCCCTGTAGCTTAGTTCGGTGGAGCGCCGGTCTTATATGACCACTTTCGGTTCAAAGTGTTTCCTCGAGGAAAGCCGGAGGTCCTGGGTTCAAACGCCAGTTACGCTAGGCGAACGTAATTGGGGTGATGTTCACTTCGTTCAATCACCCTAACTGCCAAAAACGTAATGGTTTGAAATTCCCGGCAGGGCCACTTTTTATTTTTGGGATTCATTCTATTTCTGGGAATCATCACGCCCACTTCAGCAGAAATCGTTGTATCCAAAAAATAGCTGCGAATCTTTTTATACTTTGATCACTTTACTCTAAAAATAATGACTGCTAGGGGGAGCTCTGACAATCTTGATACTATTGACTATTCTCCTCTTCCTGAAGATGACGATGCTATAGCACAGCAGCAAAAAGCCCTGGAAGATTTAGAGATGATCTTGGAGCATACCGTCGTTGCCCGCCCGACAAGATATAAAGTAGTATCCAACGGGCAGATGCTGCAGATGGCGAATTTTATGCTGGCAGAAGTCTATCGCACCAAAGGGATCTCTAGAAAGGTTCGAGATGTTCTTGTTGATTTCCAATCGCTGTTAGCGTACATCGCCCAGGATGGGAAAGAAAAGTACCGGGAATGCGTGCAGCTGGGTCAAGCTATGGACAATACCTATCGATATCTGATGAATTGCTCTCAGTTAGAACTTCCTGAAACATCAGCAAGACAGCGTCTCGTGCAAGAATTTAACAGGGGAAAACAGGTGTATGATGCCTTGGAAGAGCAGTTGCGGGCGTACACGGTCCGAGGGAATATCGTCACCGCATTTTACGATCGCTTACGCGATGCTATTCGAGGGGAATATGAGCCCCTAGATCTTGACAAGATATCACAATCTTCCCGGCAAATAACAGATAAGTTCTGGCCACTTGAAGGCAAATTTTAAATAGGGAAGAAAAAACTTTTTAGCATGAGACAGATCCATAAGGCAGCAGCCTTGATCTTCAAAGAAAAGAAACTTCTTATCGTCCGGCCAAAAGGAAAGAACTATTGGATTCATCCTGGAGGGAAATATGAAGGTAAAGAGACAGCAGAAGAATGTTTGAAGAGAGAATTAGTAGAAGAATTGCAGGTAAAGCTGAGATCATTTTCCCATTACAAAACGTATCATTGCCAGCATGCTGCAGAGGATAATATACGACCGTTACTATTAGAATTATATCTCGTGGAGATAGATGGTGTGCCAAAGCCTTCCCAGGAGATAGCAGAATTAGGCTGGCTTGGTACTCAGGAGATCAAACAAAAAACATTCAACCTCAATCATAATTTTCCTGAGCAGATTCATGACCTTATAGAGGATAAGTTATTATGATCTGGCAGAATATGGTTTGGCAGGATTATGTCATTACAGGTGTAGTTATTCTGTTTTCTATCTCGCTACTGCCCCAAGTTATTGAAGGATTTAAAAAGAAAAGAGGCTACATCACCTTAAAGACATCTATCCCCACGTTTATGGGATTAGTGGTCATTTCATTTGCTTATGGAACGTTAGACCTTTATTTCTCCGCCATAATGTCCTGTATCGTAGCCTTGATGTGGTTATTACTGCTGATCCAACGAGTGATGTACGAGAAAGTATAAGTTTAAAGAGCATAGATTAAAGAGTATAAATTAAAGAGCATAGATTAAAGGTATACAGAAAAGAAAAGTGAAGAGATTAAAATTCCAGAGATTAATTCTCTTTTTCTTCGTCAGGCTTGTCAGCTTTCTCCGAAAGCTCTTCATCAGGCATGGAAGTAGGCTGCGGATCATTTTTTGCTTCTTTTGCTGTTGGCTGTTGGGCATCAACAATAGTCTTTTTCTTGCTTAAATGCTCTTTCATATTCTCGCCAACTTTCTTCGCATGAACTCCAACTGTTTCCTTGACTTTTTTGGCGCTATGATGAAGCTTCACGATGAAGCCGCTGATGGCTCCTAAGGAAGCGATGATAGCTGCGATAGCTACAGCATTCTCTTTGATCCACTGGAGAGCAGTCACTTTTTCTTTTTGGGCTAAGGACAACCCTTTAGCGATATCTTCGATGCCAGAAGCAGCAAGGTCAACATTCAATTTTGCGGATGAGAGAGAATTTGTCAATAGTTGCTGCTGCACATCCTGCAGCTGTTTCTTCGTCTCTTTGATGCTGTCAAAAATCTCTTCTACGAGGAAACCTTCCGCTTTCTTATCCGTATACACCTGCTCTTGCTCATCCAACTGTTTCTTTAAGATGGCATATTGCTGTTGAATCTCTGTCTTGTTATATAGTATCTCTTTAGCAACAGTAAATTCTATGGGAAAACTTTTGTCCGCAACTTTAACTATCCCAGAAATAGTCCCTGTTTCGAGGATATTCATCTTTACCGTCAGCGAATCTTGGTCTTGAGCCTTCAGGCTTCCAATAGATGAAGAGCTTAAATGCTGAATGCCCTTTCCGATAACTTTAGCCGTAATGTCACGAAGAGTTTGGTCACCATCATTAGTGATGATGAGTGTCACCTGCTGCTCTCCTTTTATAAGAGTCGTAGGAAAATAAGAGGTGACGTTGACTTTTGCTTCAAAAGAAGTGACGGTGACAGGAACACTTTTCTCTCCAGTATTCCCCACAGCATCAGTCACTTTCACCGTTGCCTGATGCACTCCGGCAAGATCATAAGTAGTAGTAGGGCTCTGTTGAGTGGAATCATATTTCCCGTCAGAAGTAAAATCCCATGCATAAGTTAATGGTTCCTCTCCTGCAGCAGCGGCAGTAAATTGTACGGTTAATGGAGCTGTTCCAGAAGAGGGATTTGCTGTAAGGGAAATGGTGATTGCAGAAATGGGTATTGCCTCCTGAAGAGAAATATTTTTTGTTGCTTCGACACTCTCTGACTCATTGCCTTCCGATGTTGCCTGAAGCAAGATAGTATAGCTGCCTCCTTTAGTATACGTCATTGTTGCCGTTGGTTCCGTGCTATCTATCTTCCCATCATTATTCAAATCCCAAGCATAATCGGTGAGAGGAACATCGCTCAGCGCTGAAAAGGTGGTTTCCAAAGGCACTGTACCCTGCTCAGGAGATGCATTGATAGTTACCGTAGGAGAAGCTGCAGCATAAGTTACTGCTGCTAGAATAAAAATAATGAATACCGTCCAAAACCCCCTCTTGTTTTTCATGCTTCTTGTCCGAGGAGTGCTTCTTTTTTTAAAGCTTTTGTTCTTCGAATAGTTTAGTCAGGGACATCAGATTATTATTAGGAAGATGAAAAAACTCTATTACCCACCACCACTTTCTTCAAAGCCTTTTACAACCACAATCTTAATAAATCATCTATCTTTTTGAAGAAGACATGCGGTAGTAGTATAGTGGTTAGAGAGATCAACCGACCAATATACGGCCTTGCCAAGGCTGTAACCGGGGTTCGAAAGCAAGTTACACTATGCGAGTCGTACTCAAGTAGGATATTCCTATGGAAATCCTACGACAAAGCAAAATAATGTAACTTCACGAAAGTCCCCGCTACCGCAAATTTTTGTTTCTGGGTGCTAGTGTGGATTATGACAAATGTAACCTCAATAGATTATTTGATTCATCCTTGGTCGGCAGCTATATTTGAAGATACGCCTTACTGGGATCATGACCAGAGGAGATGGATTCCCGATGTGCTAGGAACAACAATGGAGGATTACCTTGACCTTATTCTTTACCAGTGGCAGGAACGTTTTAGAGAAGTTGGCCAGAATAAACGGCATTTTGCAGCTATTCTTTGGGCCCATGGGTTGGAAAAACTCGATACCTGTGAACAGAGCCTATTAAGGACGGCACGGCAAGCGCTTGGCCGCCGAGTTGTTGTGGCGGAACCTAAAGAAGAATTGGAAGACTTTTACGAACGAGTTGTTAGTGCTGTACGCTCTCCTGTAACTCGATCCTTACCAAGAGATATAAGAATTCTTGCTTATGGAGAGAAATCTACCGATTGCGTACAAAGGTACTCTCTGGATCTGGTGCGCTATCTTGAAGAGAAGCGAGGACTTTTTCAACGGCCAGTCTCCTGTAAACTTTCTCTGATCCCAGAACTTTGCGCTGATATCAGCGAAGGCAAGGCAGAGGCTTATCAGCAACTTCTTCATTCAAAACAACGCTTAGAAAAAGAAAAATGAACAAAGTCATAAAAATTCGACGAAAGTGCCTATCCCCAGCCTAAAGGCTGGGGCTTGACGGCACTTTCTTTGACAGTCGAATTTTTAGGACACCAGAAATCCAGCAATCCATTCATCTACGCCCTAAAGGGCGTAGCTTTCTGGA
>DATDXI010000002.1:0-3180 GCA_035289385.1 Candidatus Nanoarchaeia archaeon
GCTTGGTCAAGAGGGAAAATTCATTAAGAACTTTGTAAAACAAGGCTAGTTGCGAGACCATTTGCTTAAACTTATGGTTTTTCAGATTATTTCTACTTAAAGTCTCGCTGAATTTTCCGACCTGCCACTATTTTTGTTGTAGAACTTAATACATACAGATTTCCAAAAGATTTATATAAAAACCATCTCGTTTTTGCTTTATTATACTTTACTGGAGGTTATACTGACCATGGCAGAAAAAATGATCGATCGGGTGGCACGCATCACCCAGAATCCCAAACAGATTCGAAATATTTGTACGAGCGCTCACATCCATCACGGCAAGACCGCGTTTACCGACAATTTGCTGGCAGCAGCAGGGCAGATGTCATCCAAGGCAGCAGGTGACTTAGAGCAGGGTATGACCACCTGGCAGCATAAGGACGAGCAGGAACGGCTGATGACGGTTGATGCCGCAAACGTGTCTATGGTTCACGATTTTGGTGGCAGTGAATATCTCATTAATTTGATTGACACTCCTGGGCACGTTGACTTTGGTGGCAACGTTACGAGAGCGATGCGGGCTATCGACGGGACAGTTGTTTTAATCTGCGGGGTTGAAGGAGTTATGCCGCAGACAGAAACAGTAGTCCGGCAGGCGCTTCGAGAGAGAGTAAAGCCCGTCTTATTCATCAATAAAGTTGATCGTCTCGTGAAGGAATTAAAATTATCTCCCGAGCAGATTGCGCAAAAAATATTTGATTTGGTGCAGCAGTTCAATCGATTGGTTGAAAGCATCGCGGAGCCGCAATACAAGCAGGCCTGGAAAGTAAATGTGCAAGATGGCAGCGTTGCTTTTGGCAGCGCGCGGGAAAACTGGGCGTTATCTTTTCCATTTATGCAGAAAAGGAATATTAAATTTTCTGATGTCTTAAGGATCTATGACATGGAAGAGGAAGAAAGGAAGAAATGGGTCTGGGAAAATGCTCCTTTGAATGAGATTATCTTGGATATGGTCATCAAGCATCTTCCTGATCCGATGGTAGCTCAGCAATATCGTGTGCCAAAGATGTGGCACGGTGACGCAGAGTCAGAGTTTGGGAAAGATATCATCAGCTGTAATCCTCAAGGAAAATTAGCCTTTGTCATCACGCGGATAGTTGTTGACCCTAGATCAGGGAAAGATATTTCTGCCGGGCGTTTATTTAGCGGAACGATCAGAAGCGGCTTAGAAGTCTGGCTGAATGATGCAAAACAGCGCCAAAGAATTCAGAACGTCTACATCTATAATGGGATCAAGCCGGAAATTATTGAAAATCTTCCGGCAGGAAACGTTTTAGCAATCTCGGGAGTAGTTGGCTTTGCCGGTGAGACGGTGACGATGGATCCTGTGCATCCTTTTGAAGAGCTGAAACATATCTTTGAGCCGGTCATTACCAAAGCTATCGAGCCAAAAAAACAAGGTGACTTGCCAAAGCTTATCGAGGTTTTAAGAAAAGTTGGAAGAGAAGACCCTTCTATCAAGATTGAGATCAACGAAGAAACTGGCCAGAATCTGATCAGCGGGATGGGAGAGTTGCACTTAGAGATCATCGAGAACAGGATCATCACAGAAAAAGGAGTAGAAGTAAAAACATCTCCACCGATTGTTGTCTATCGTGAGACGATCACGAAGCCTAGTCCGGAGATAGAAGGGAAGTCTCCGAACAAGCATAACAAGCTGTACTTTAAAGTCACTCCTCTTGATCCAAAGATCGCTGAAGGGATCAAAAGCGGAACTATTGTTTCTGGACGATTCAAGAAAAGAGATGACCAATTGGTAAGTTTCTTACGGGAAGAATGTGATTGGGATGCTAAAAAGGCAGGCATGGTCAAAGCTGTCTTTAACGGCAACATGTTCATGGATGAGACGAGAGGTATCGTCTACATCAATGAGATCATGGAATTAGTCTTAGATATGTTTGAAGATGTCATGAAAGCTGGCCCATTAGCTAAAGAGCCCTGTACGAATGTTATGGTCAGCCTTACTGATTGTAAATTGCACGAAGATGCCATCCACCGAGGACCGGCACAGATGTATCCCGCAGTCAGAGAAGGTATCCGTGGAGCGATGATGCAGGCTGGCCCAGTATTGTTTGAGCCGTTGCAGATCACGAGGATAGAAGCTCCTGCAGAATACGTAGGGGAAGTGTCAAAGTTAGTTTCAACCAAGCGAGGCCAACTGCTGGACTTGACTCAAGAAGGAGATTTTGCTGTGGTCAAAGCCAGGCTTCCGGTTGCAGAGATGATCGGCTGGAGCAACGATCTACGATCAGCAACTGCTGGCAGAGGGAACAGTTCCTTAGTTGACCAGATGTTTGAGAAGCTTCCTTTTGAGTTGCAAGAGAAAGTCCGAAACCAGATTGTCCAGAGAAAAGGATTGTCGGAAGGATCGCTGGGTGCTTAAGAATATTCTTTGTTTTTACTATTTTTTTCTTTTGTTTTTTTTAACTTTATTTTAACCTTGTTTTGTCAATATCCTTTTTCTCTATCTCTTTGTTTCCTTTTCCATTATTTTTTGTATCTGTCGCTTTAGTTTGGGAATATCTTCCTTCACTACATTCCATACTTGCTGAAGATTGACCTCAAAATAATGGTGGATGATCTTATCCCTCATTCCTGCTATGTCTTTCCAAGGTGTTTCCGGATATTGTTCTCGGAAATCGTTAGGAATATTTTTTGTGGCTTCCCCGATAATCTTTATCTGCCGTATAACTGCACTTTGAATTAACTTATTCTCTATAAATGTGATCTGATCAACATCTTCCATAAAATCTTCAATGAGGTTGATGGAATCCTTGATATGATTGATAAAAACTAAGGGGTCTTTTTTCATAAGATGCTCACCTCATCATGAAGGATCCTTTGTCGGAGATAAGGGCTGAGTTCATCATAAGTGATAATATCCACCTTCTTTCCTAAAGCTTCTCCTACTTTTCTTTCTAGCTGAACCACATTGAGTAAACTCTTTCTAGAATTTCTCCTATATTGTATGAGGATATCAATGTCACTTCTCTTTGTCTGTTCTCCTCGTGCATAACTTCCAAAAACTCCTGCTTTTATGATTTTTTCTTTCTGGAGAAGCGGCAAAACGATAGTTTTTATTCTCTGTAATTCAGGGGTATCTTTGCCGATCTTCTTCCGGTTGATCTCTTGGAGAAA
>DATDXI010000003.1:0-8434 GCA_035289385.1 Candidatus Nanoarchaeia archaeon
CTTCTTCGCCGTGAGTTCAGGCGATTTTGTAAACTGGTAAAGCTTAGCATCACCCACTGATTTTGCGGATAAAAATCGCCTCGTTTTCTTTTCTGACGAAGCTATTAGCTGAACTCACCTCTTGGCGATGAAGAAGATGAAGCCTCTTAAAGCTAAACAAATACAATGAAAGTAAATTCATGGGACATTGTGTAAAAAATTCTATTCACTCACTCAACTTCGTTCCTCTCGATCCTGATTCGTTCCACCCGGAAGAAGTGATCTGCATGAATTCAGCGTTCTGCTGCATTTCTTGGATGTTCCTTCCGCCACAATAACTTATCCCTGACTGCAAGCCTTTGACTAATCCTTTGATCACTTCGCTCACCGGACCTTTATAGTCAACAAGATTAGCAACTCCTTCAACAAAAACATCGATCCTTTCTTTGTATTGCTTTTGGTCTTGCATCTCTTTTCGCTCATGGTTAGAATCATAAGAAGCAGATCCTTGGTATTTCTTATACCTCTTGCCATCTTTCATGATGGTCATTCCTGGAGCTTCTTCTGTTCCTGCAAAAAAACTTCCCGAGTAAGCGGTGGATGCTCCTGCAGCTATCGCCTTTGCTACATCACCTGGATATTTCATGCCACCATCTGCTGAAACGGGAACATCATACTCTTTCGCTACCTTGACAACATCCATGACTGCTGTCAGCTGAGGAACGCCTGCTCCGGACATGATCCTTGTCGTGCATACAGGTGATGGTCCGATTCCTACTTTCACTCCATCAGCTCCAGCTAGAATTAGATCACGTGCTGCTTCGCCGGTTGCAATGTTGCCTGCCATGACGTCGATAGAAAAATTTGATTTTAATTCCTGGATCCTTTGGATAGCCAGATCAGAATGGCAATGGGCTATATCTAGCACTAAGACATCAACTCCTACATCAATCAATGCTCTTGCTCGTTCTAAGGTGTCTTTCACGCCAACAGCTGCTCCAACCAGCAGTCTCCCTTTACTGTCACGAGAAGCGTCTGGCCAATATTCTAATTTCTTGAGGTCTTGGGTGGTGATTAATCCCAGAACTTTTCCATCAAATAATAAAGGTAATTTTTCAATGCGGTGGCGGTGAAGGATAGCTTTAGCTTCCTCTAATCCTATTCCATATGGGGCGGTAATCAATTTCTCTTTTGGTGTCATGACTTCTTTGATCGTTTTGCTGAGATTTGTCTCAAAGAGGTAATCACGAGAAGTAAAGATGCCTACTAAATCGTCAGCCTGCTTGACCAATAAGCTGGTCACTCCGCGCTCTTTCATGATCCTATCTGCTTCTGCTATGGTAATGCTGGGAGAAACCGAAAGGGGATTGTCGATGATATGGGTGGTGGAGCGCTTGACTTTTCTGACTTCTTCCACTTGCTCTTCTACTGTACCAAATTGGTGGATGATGCCTAAGCCTCCTTCCCGAGCCATGGCAATAGCCATCTTGTGCTCTGTCACCGTAGCCATATTGGCAGATACAAGGGGGATGTTTAAGCGAATATTTCTGGTAAATCTTGTTTTTACATCCGCTTCAGCTCGAGAATGGAGAGGAGTTCGTTTAGGAACAAGAAGAACATCATTATAGGTAAGACCAACTCTCATCAGCATTCATCCCCCCTTTGTCAACAATAGTGCTTGAGAAGTTTTAGCTTTAAATAGATTGTTGAGATGGAGTAGATGGTTCTGACATGAAGTTTATGTTTTATCCGCTATTACTAATAGCTCCACAAAAGAAAAATCTCCCTTAATTCCATATAACTCTCCTAACATTTCTTTCTCGGGTTCTGTGTTTAATTGTATCTCTTCACTTCTTAAATTAGAAAATCCAGCAGCAGTAAGGTGTCTTTCAATCGTTTTTCGTGTTTGTACACACTGCCATCCAACGGTATCATATATTCGTAAATTAGTTTCATCAATTTGAAGTCTTGCTCCAAATCGGTCTCTTGCTTCCATATGGCAGTGATATTCGGGGAATATTCCTATAAATCTACCACCTTCTCTTAGCATATAATAGGCCTCTGAAAGCATGTGATCCACATCTTCTCTCCTCTCCGGTAAGATAGAGTTTACTGCTAATACTGTATCCACTTGATCTGGTACATAATGATGGTCACGAAATCCTGTCCTTGCATCTAATAATTGATAGCGTAAATTATGATGCCAATACGTTTTAACTGCTTGTAATAACATTGTTGGGCTAATATCCACTGCCCAAACAGTTTTACCTCGAGCAATTAATGCGAGATTGAGATTGGGTGAAGAACCTGTGCCAATATTCAACACTTTTTCACCCTTGACCTGTTTTACAATCCTCTTTAAATGCCAGGGATAAGAGGTTAAGGAATAAACTTTTTCATGAAAGTTTTCACTAACTTCTTTCCAAACGTCATCATTAACATCAGCATGTTTTCTAAAATTATATTCTAACCACCTTGGCATCCATTCATATTCTGATATGCGTGTTCGCCCATCAAACACATCTGGAGGAGCATAAACTCCATGGGATACCATACAGAGCCCTTCCTGCCTCATAAATTCTTCTCTAAGTTCTCTCTGATCTAATTCTTTAAGTTTCATTTTAGCTCTCTCTATCTAAGCGGTAGAAGAGGGGAGATTAATATAATATTGCCGTCAATTTATGACGAAAATTTTAAATAGATAAGGTGTACCTTGAAAATATGAAAGATGCTTTGCGAAAATATGGGCTATCTGAAAAAGAAATAGGTCTTTATCTTGCCTGCCTTAAAACAGGAAGTACGACGGCTAATCGGCTTTCTGAACTGACAAATATCCGTAGAAGCACAGTTTATGAGGTTATAGACTCTCTCAAACATAAAGGACTTATCAGCTCATTCATTAAGAATAAGAGATTCTATTTTTCAGCAGCTAAACCATCAATCCTTCTTGATCTTTTGAAAGATAAAGAAAAATTAATCCGTAATATTTTGCCGGAATTAAATCAGCTGTCCTTTTCTTTAGTTGAACGGCCGAAAGTAGAAGTATTTGAGGGCTTGTTAGGACTAAAAACAGCTTCCGAAGATATGTTAGATTCTAAGGAAATCCTAGTTTATGGAGCGTCACATCTTGCTGATAAAATTTTAGGTCCTTATACTACTAATTTCTCTAAGAGAAGGGTAGGGAAAAAAATTAAATTGAAGGCAATTATTGAGGAAGACATTCCAGACCATATGAAAGAGAAAGAGGTTGCGAAATATACCTCTATAAAAACATCAAAGATATTTAAAAACCATACTAGTGTCTATTTTATTTATAGTGGAAAGGTGTTGATCATTACGTTTAAAGAAGAATTGATGGCTCTTAGAATAACTAGTCCTCTACTTGTAGAATCTCAAAAAATATTATTTGATTATCTTTGGAATGATGGCTGATAGTCCTAAACTCTAACCGTAACCATTAAATACCTCTTTTTTCTTCCCTACTATCATGGTGATCAGATAGATGATTCTTGTTTATGGCGCTATCGCTCTTCTCTTGCTGCTTTCTGCCTTATTCTCCGGCTTAAATCTAGGCTTGATGAGCTTAGATCCCTATACCTTAAAGAGAAAAGTGAACCTTGGTAATAAAGAAGCACGGGCAATATACACTCTTCGGAAACAAGGAAACTTATTGCTCTGTTCTTTACTGATCGGCAATTGCGCGGTTAATGCTACGATGGCCTTATTGTTAGGGAACATCACCACGGGCTTGATTGCAGGGATTACTGCAACTGGGCTTATTGTTGTGTTCGGGGAGATAGTGCCACAGGCTGTTTTTTCCCGGCATGCCTTACGGTTAGGGGCAAAGACAATCTGGCTGGCTTGGATTTTTGTCATTATTGCTTATCCTATCGCCAAGCCAATATCCTTTCTTCTCGATAAGGCTTTAGGTGGCGAGCTGCCAACAATCTTCTCCAAACGGGAAATCCGCGCGCTCTTGCGAGAACAGCATAAGCTGGGCAAAGAGCTTCAGCAGCATGAAGTGGAAATTATCGAAAAAAGTCTTGGCTTTTCGGATAAGACCGTTAAGGAAGTGATGACTCCCCGCCAGAATGTGCTGTTCCTCAAGCCAACAGATATGATCGGGCAGAATCTTCTGCAGAAACTCCAGGAGCACGGCCATTCGAGAGTTCCTGTGTTTGATTACTATAAAAAAAGAGTGGTAGGCATTCTTTTTGCTAAGGATCTGCTCTTCCTCGATCCAGGTGATGGTATCATGGTGAGAGATATCATGAGGAAACAAGTGGGAAAAGTCCGTGATACAGACCATTTAGACAAGGTTCTGAGGCTCTTCAGATATGGCCGAGTTCATCTTTTTGTCGTTGTCAATGCGCAGAACAAGATGACTGGTATAATTACCTTAGAAGATGTTCTTGAAGAGATCGTCGGAGAGATCGTAGATGAGCATGACCGTTGGATAGATATGAGGAAAGCCGTTGCAAAATAATCTTCTGTCCTCTAATGATAGTTTCAGGACATCCTTTTTCTCCGGCTCTGTCCTAAATCTCGTTCCACTCAGGTCAGCACGGACTCGCTTTGCTGATGTTCTTCGTAGAATATGGCACCTTCCCGTAAGTATTTGAAACGACAGCGATCGTTTCTAATAAGCTGGAAATGTGGTGCATTTCCATCTGAACATCCCCTTCCACAAGCAAATGTTTAAGCAAAGAAACGCTCGTATGAAACGTGCTGACCACATCTAGGACAGAACCTTTTTCTCCATAATGTATATAAATTTGGATAAGCTCTCTTGGTCATGATCGTTGGAAAACCCTTATCTGCTCTCACCATAAACGATTTCTCATTAGCTGGCGGAAAAGGCGCAAGTTTAGGAGAGATGACTCAAGCAGGAATTCCCGTGCCAGCAGGCTTTGTCATACTTTCTTCCACGTTTGATCGATTCATTTCTGAAACAAAAGGCAAAGCAGATATCGATGCTATTGTAACCTATCTTGATCATAAAGACATAGCTGCTGTCGAGAAAGCCTCGGCAAAGATTAAAGCATTGATCCTTAGCAAAGAGATTCCTTCATCTCTTCAAAAGGAGATTCTTGTTGCTTATGATAAATTGGGATCAGAATTCGTCGCTGTCCGAAGTTCTGCCACAGCCGAAGATTCTGCATCAGCAGCTTGGGCGGGGCAGTTAGATACGTTTCTGAATACCACGAAAAAAAATCTTCTGGAAAATATCAAGAGATGCTGGGCTTCCCTATTCACTCCGAGAGCTATTTTTTACCGCTTTGAGAATTCTTTACACCACACAACTATCTCTGTTGCTGTGGTTATCCAAAAGATGATCAATTCTGAAGTGTCCGGAATTGCCTTTTCTGTCCATCCCGTTACCAAAGACAAAAATCAGATGATCATTGAAGCAGGATATGGCTTAGGGGAAGCTATCGTGTCTGGACAGATAACACCAGACTCCTATGTTTTGGAGAAGAATAGTTTAAAGCTGCTAAACATCAACGTTTCGGTGCAGAGTAAGGGGCTGTTTCGTTCAAAAAAGGGGGGAAATGAATGGAAAGTTCTGAAGGATGGTGGTAAACAAAAGCTAAGCAAGAAGCAGATCATGGACTTGGCGAAGCTGATCATGAAGATCGAGAAGCATTATGGCTTTCCCGTTGATGTGGAATGGGCTCTGGAGAAAGAAACCTTTTATATCACTCAATCAAGACCAATTACGACGCTTTGATTCTGATGTTACTTTTACCTTTTATCCTCCTTGAAAATCACTCCTTTTCTATATGCTTTCTTTACCCCATATCCTATACCTATATCTACTTCATCATCTTTAAAGCAAGCTATGAAACGACTAGGCATTGCGTTGCCCTTTCAACGTGCCTACGAAAACTACCAGCAACGGGAGGAAGAAGAGATCGAGCGGGATTATCGTGAAGTAATTGAGCGAAACCTTTTCCGGGACTGGCGCAAGCACTTATAAAGGGGCAGAAGGGGACGTTCTAAAGAAGTATTAGGTATTACATTAATATTTTTTAATAATTTTAGGCACTACATCACCCCATTTGGAAAAGATTTCCTGATACGTCTCTACCAGCCGTTCGTAGCAGAAGTCTACAAGCTTCTGATGTTGTTGATCTATTTTCGTCAAATCTGCACCGTGGCCTGCCTCTAGCGCTTCATAGTATTCTTTTCTGCGGTGATTTTTGACAATTAACGGTGGCAATCCTCTGCTTATCAGCATCAGATTGAGAATCATCCGTCCAGTTCTTCCATTGCCATCATAGAAGGGGTGGATTTTTTCAAATTTTTCATGAAAAATGGCTGCTAGGGCAAGAGGATGCAGTTTATTCTTCTGCTGATGATACCACCGTAATAGTATCTTCATGTCTGTTGTTACATATTCAGCTGGACTCGTCTCGAATGATGCTCCAACCACCCGTACATTATGGCGGCGAAATCCTCCTACACGCTGGTCGATATCCTTCAGCAATTTCCGGTGAATGTCAACAACCGTCACGATGTTTATAGAAGGCTTGCTTTCCAGCAATTCATCAAAGACGTTTTTTTCATTTAAGTGGTCATAGATCTCCCGAAGATCTTTGCCTTCTGGTGTTCTCTGTTCGTTCAGCAGCAAGCTCGTCTCTTCAAGGGTTAGTGAATTGCCTTCGATAGCATTGGTATTGTAAATATAATGCGTTTTGAAATCTCTGAACATATCTTCCAAAAGCTTGGTGTCTAGGGTTTTTAGCTTCTTCAGAAAATCCTTTCCTATCCTAATCATCTCTTTCCTCTTGTCCTCGCTGAGAAATTCGATGCTCTCTTGCTGCAAATCTTTCAAAGCGCTGTTTATCTTCATCTTTGGGATATGCTGTATCTTTTTTTTCAGCTGGGTTTCTGTTAATGGCGCTTTTCCTAAGTAAGCAACGGTCTTACTTTTAGGCTTTCCCTGCACTCTGCCGGAAACTTTGAGGTAATAATATTCCTTTCCTTGTATTCTCTTCTTGACGACAAACATAGAAGTTATAGGCACTACTTATATATAAATATTTCTTTTTTAGGCACTACATCGCAGACTATACTATCTTTTCATAATTGTTCAGGCTCTTCATGCTTTGTATGTAGCCATATCAGCTGTTCAAAGTACATCCTTTTATCACCATAAACCTTTTGAACTCCATCTGTTGAGAAGTAAAAATGGCATTGTTCACTACAAAATACGCACCGCAAAATACTCAGCAGGTTTTTGGACAGGAAAAGGCAGTAAAAGAATTACGGGACTTTTTAGTAAACTATCGGCAGAAGAGGCAGAAGGCTGCTTTGTTGTTCGGCCCCATGGGCTGCGGCAAGACATCTTCCGTCTATGCCTTGGCTAAAGAGTTAGGTTATGATGTCTTGGAAATTAATTCCTCTGATTTAAGAAATGATGCTAATATTACTTCCTTTCTTAGTTCTGCTTTAGGCCAGCAGTCCTTATTTTTCACGCCTAAACTGATCTTGATCGATGAGATAGATGCTATTTCCGGAGTGCGAGATCGTGGTTGTATCCCTGCGATTATCAAAGCGATGGAGAAATCAACTTTTCCCCTTATCTTAACAGCCAATGATCCTTATGAGCAGAAATTGAAAGCCCTCCGAAAAGAAGCTCAATTGATCGAATTTTCCAAGCTTGACCAGAAGATCGTTGTTCATGCTTTGCAATGGGTCTGTGAACGGGAAGGTATTACCGCAGATTATAAAGCATTATCCTCCTTAGCCAGACAGGTTGACGGAGATCTTCGCGCAGGGCTTATCGATCTGCAATCGGTTGGAAAGGAATTCCAGTATTCTGATATCACTGCATTATCTGATCGCAAGAGGACACAGACGATCATCAATGCTCTGCGTATTATCTTCAAATCTTCCTCGGTAGAGAATGCCCTTCCTGCCTTAGAAGATATCGATATGGATTTCAAAGAAGTCTTGTTATGGATGGATGAGAACTTGCCGAAGGAATATTCACAGAAAGCTTTAGCAAAAGCCTATGAATTTTTGTCGAGAGCAGACATCTTTCAAAGGCGTATATCTCGGCAGCAGCATTGGCGTTTCCTAGTCTATATCTCCAATCTGCTTACGGCGGGGATAAGCTCTGCTAAGGAGGAGAAAAATCCTTCTGTTGTGCTGTATAAGCCGACGATGCGATTGCTTAGCATCTGGCAGGCGAACATCAAGAATGCCAAGAAAAAAGAGATTGCCGCAAAATTGGCAGAGAAAACTCATCTTTCTGCTCGTGCAGCATTGGAGCAGGTGAATTACCTTAAGCCTGCGCTTGCTCTTCCTGCCGTTGCGGAAGAGCTGGAGCTCAGCGATGAAGAAGTGCAGTGGCTGGGGAAGTGAGCTAGATATCTATGGAGTTAGAAATCTTTGCTTGCTTCTCTTATTGCTTCCTGCACACCTGATTCAAGATCATTAAACCGCA
>DATDXI010000004.1:0-25315 GCA_035289385.1 Candidatus Nanoarchaeia archaeon
AGTTTCTTAGAATTATTTTCTACGCATCCCACAACCAAAAAGCGGGTTGAGAAACTCAGAGCGATGAAGCTGTAAAAGCTGGGGAAAACATATGCCAACGTTCGATGAGTTCCAGAGATTTTGCCTTTCAGAGGTCTTCAAAGAAATAGATGAGGAGATACGAAAGAAGGGAATCACGATATCATTACAAGAAGCCATTAAGGATGATTTGTATGACTAAATTGATATTGCTACCATGAAGCGGAATAATATTTTAACTATTATTTCCTTTGACAAAGATAAAACAATAACCAGAGAAGAACCATGACTAAAAAACTCTTCTGGGAAGACCCTTATCAGACGGAATGTACCGCTAAGGTAACATCCATCGACAACAATAAAGTAAAACTGGATCAGACTATATTTTATGCCTTTTCCGGCGGACAACTCTCTGATGAAGGGACGATCGGAGGAATAAAAGTTCTGGAAGCGAAGAAGGAAGGAGATAAAGAAGATATCATCGATATTGAGTACACTCTCGAGCAAGAACCATCCTTTAACGTTGGAGATACCGTTCAAGTAAAGATCGATGCTGAACGATGAGCAAGATTAAGGAAACTTCATTCCGCGGCCCATATTGTTTATTACATCACCATTGCCGTTTTGGGAAAAGTAAAGATCAATGGTTCTGAAATTCAACCAGAAAAAGGAAGGATGGACTTTGGCTATGAAGAATCGCTCACAGAAAAGATACCTATTATCGAGAAGATGACCAATACTTTTATTGCCGGAAACCATCCTATTGTGATGAAGCCCGACCATGACAAGCCCGATCTGCGCTGGTGGACTTGTGAAACATGGAAGATGCCCTGCGGCGGCACTCATGTTAAAAACACGTCGGACATCGGTCCGTTAAGGTTGGTGCGAAAGAATAAAGGGAAAGGCAGAGAACAGATAGAGATGTACCTGACTTCATAAGTGAAGAAACCGTACTCTTGAAAGATATTCTTATATATCAAAAAAGAATTCTACCCTTATGAGAAAGCACCTCAAACGTCACCTCATCTATGGATCAGTCCTGCTTCTGCTTATCCTAACATTTAGTTCTTTTGAATATTATCAGACAAAACAGACAACACGAGCTCTTACAACCTTGCAAAGCAGCCTTGGAGAACAGATCAGCACGATTGGAGCAGACGTAGATGATCTAGAAAAAGATCTTGCTGCCGCTAAAAGCAAGATTAGCACATTATCAACGAGCCTCGATGAAAAAGAAACAAAGATCAACAGCTTAACTGGCCAGCTTGATCAAGTAAGAACAGAGAGCCAGCAACAGCTGGGAGAACTGGAAGAAAATATCAACAATCTGAAGATCCAAAATCAGGATTTTTCCTCTGTTATTGAAGACAGTATCCCTGCTGTTGTCAGCATCAGAACAAATCTTGGTTCCGGCAGCGGATTTTTAGTAAGTTCTGATGGTTATATTGTGACAAATTATCACGTCATAAAAGATGCCACTGCTGCCACCATCATCACCTCTGACAGTGATCGTCACGCCGTGGCTTTAGTGGGAGCCAGCCCTAATGCAGATGTGGCTGTTTTAAAGATCGACGGAACCAGCTTCTCGTTTTTAGAATGGGGCAATTCTGATAAGATTATCGTTGGAGAAAAAGTTATTGCTGTGGGCAATCCAGGCGGATTTGACTTTTCTGTCACTCAAGGCATCGTTAGCGCCACGAAACGCTTTGACTCTCAAGGCAACGAATTCGTGCAGATCGATGTTCCTATCAATCCTGGAAATTCCGGCGGTCCATTGATCAACGCAAAAGGAGAAGTCATCGGCATCAACACCAAAAAGATAGCGGAATTTGAAGGTGTTGGCTTTGCCATTGCATCAAATCAAGGAGAAGAGATTGTAGAAAGCCTAATTGATGATTATGAAGAGCAGGCAGCACAGCAATAAGAGGGAAATGCTCCTTTGCGATGTCCGGTGTTATGTCTTTATGATAGCTTTCAATCAATGTCTCTTGACAAAAACTACAGCTGCCGCCAAGTCCTGGTCCCGCCAGCTTGATAAAAGATGAATAGCTCTGCTTGGCGGATCAAACTTGCTTTTTCTAATGCTTCGGAAACAAGGTGACGATATTTTCCATCCTCGATCTTTCCTACTTGCTTATGATAACCCCCGGTAGTTATAGAGAAACTAAAATCACCTCTTTCAGCGATTGTTTGAGAAGGGAGGGAGGGGTATTCCGCCACAGCCTGGTCAGGTTCTAAAGCATAATCACTGTTCCTCAACGGCTGAAAATCTTTCTCTCCGACGTATCGGTCTAAGGTCAACAGTTCTTTATCGGGCAAAGAAAAGGAAGGCACTTCACCAGATGGTCCTCCCAGCACATGAAGCTCTTGATGGAGTAGCTCTTCTTGATTGAGCAGCTCTAGAAGATCGTCCCCATCCTTTTCTTTCTCTACTTTTCTTTCCTTTTCCTCTCTTTTGATCACCTTATCACCCAAAGCTGCCATCTAAGGCCAGAAAAATGAGAAGATACTAAAAAGCTTTATGGAATCAATGTCTGCTTTGACTTGTCTTCGATGATTTTAGACGTTCCATGCACCTCTACTTTACTTCTCTTTCTGAAACTTTTTAAAGGGATGTCGTTCTGAAGGGAAGATGCGCTTAAACTACGATAAAGTAGAGCCAATTCTGAAGTTAGCCTTGCAGGAGGATATCGGTTCAGGGGATCGAACAACGGAAGCCTGTATTCCAAAAAATCTGGAATCTACTGCTGTCATCACCGCAAAAGAAGAAGGCATCATTTGCGGTCTAGACCTTATTAGCTTTATTTTCCGCTTGAGGAAAACAGCAGTTTCTATCCAGCTCCTTTACCAAGACGGATCGACGGTGCATAAAGGAAAAATCATCGCCATCATCAAAGGCAGCACTCGGGAAATTCTCATGACAGAAAGGGTCATCTTAAATTTCCTACAGCAGCTCAGCGGTGTGGCAACATTAGCCCATCACTATCAGCAAGCTGTACAACACACGAACGTGAAGATCCTTGATACCAGAAAAACTATTCCTGGGATGAGATATCTTCAGAAATATGCCGTAAAATGCGGCGGAGCGGAGAATCATCGGAGAGGATTATATGACATGGTATTGATCAAAGACAATCACATCAGCACGGCCGGAACGATCTCCAAAGCTGTTAGCCTCTGTCGGGAAAAAAATCCTTCCCAAATCAAGATTGAAGTGGAATGCACTTCTTTGCAGCAGGTAAAAGAAGCATTGGCAACAGACTGTGATTGGATCATGCTGGACAACATGAGCGTAGGAGACATGAAAACAGCCCTGAAACTGATCAACCACAAAAAGAAAGTAGAGATATCTGGTGGAATAACCCTACAAAACCTTCCTGCTGTCGCAAAACTCGGAACAGATTTTATTTCTGTCGGAGCATTGACCCATTCTTATCATGCATTAGACATAAGCATGGATATCCTCAAGCCCGGAGAACGAAATGAAAGACAAGATCGTTAAGGAGCTGCAGCAGTTCTTCTCTTCAGTACAGAAAAAAAAAGCAGTTGTTGGCTTGTCAGGGGGCATCGATTCAGCAGTCACCTTATCATTAACTGTTCTTGCTTTGGGAAAAGAGAATGTTACTGCCATTTTCATGCCAGAAGTTCATCTGACATCAGACCAGAATAAAGATGATGCTCTGCATTTGGCGAAGAGTTTAGGGGTTGCTATCGAAACCGTCCCTATCAACTCCTTCATCGATGCTTCTCGCCATTTGCCATGGCTGCAAAGCAGATTAGCAGCGATAAATCTCAAGCCAAGGATCAGGATGATGATTCTCTATCATTATGCAAACGCCCATGATGCTATCGTCGTAGGAACCAGTAATAAAAGTGAGATCTATCTGGGCTATGGAACAAAGCATGGAGATTGCGCTGCGGACATCTTGCCTATCGGCGACTTGTATAAAGGCGAAGTTATTCATCTGGCAAAAGAACTAGGCATTCCCTACTCCATTATCTCTAAAAAGCCATCTGCTGAGCTGTATCCGGGACAGACAGATGAAGACGAGATGGGGATTACCTATCATGAAGCTGATGCTATTCTGCAAGATCATCTGGACTATGACATTAGAAAAGAGCAACTAGTAGAAAAATACGGAGAAAAAAATGTCAACCTTGTCTTCTCCAGAATGTCCACTCATGAGCATAAGCGCATTCCTGCTATGATCATCAGAAAAAGCAAGACTGGTCTATTTATAGGAAGATTCCAGCCATTCCATCTTGGCCATCTTGATGCTATCAAGCAGATTGCCAAAGAATGCGACACGATCATCATCGCTATCGGCTCAGCGCAGTATGCAAGCACGCCAGACAACCCTTTATCCTACCTAGAAAGAAAGAAACTTATTGAAGAAGTGCTGGGAAATCGCTGGAAGTATACTCTCTTCCCCGTAGAAGATGTCCATCAGGCACAGTCCTGGGTAGAGCATATCAACCTGAAAGTTCCAAAGTATGATTACGTTTTCACTTCTAATGGTTTTGTCGAAGACCTCTTTTCAGAGCAAGGAATTCCCGTGAAGAGATTAAAGTTTAATGTCAAGATCTCCGGTGAAGAGATCAGGAACATGGTCAATGAAAGAAATGAAAACTGGAAACAGTTCGTGCCCAGAGAAGCAGTGAAGTACTTCAACAGGAAGAATGTACATATTTAGTTCTGTTAAAATAGTGGCTTGGTCAAGAGGTAAAATCCATTAATAACTTCGTAAGACGCGATCAGTTGCCTGACTTTTAGCTTAAAATAAACACTTTATCATTGCTTTACATATAAAGTCAGGCTGGATTTTACGACCTGCCACTATTTTTTATTATGGAACTAAATATGTACGGAAGAATTAATAAAAGAGCTGTATTTCTAAATCCTATGATCCCCCTTCACCAAAAGCCGATTCTCTGCCTACTGAAGACGACGCAATATGAGCACTATAAGAGTAATGGTCTGTGGAAGAAGCTCTCTCCTGAAAGAAAATCCTGCTTGTTAAAAGAGTATCAGCAGCATAGATTATTTATTGACCAATTTAAGAAAACGATACGAAAGCTTGGCCTCAATGTTACCTTTACGAAAAAAGCAGCAGATATCAATAAAAAATATACTATGATTATGACCATAGGTGGAGACGGAACTTTTCTGGATGCCGCACAGTATTCTTGGGATATTCCTCTCTTGGGATTGAATTCAAATTACCAAGAAAATAAAAAATTAGGAAGTGTCGGTGCATTGACTTCAATCAACCATACAAATCTTTGGGAGAGATTAAAGAAGATAAAAGATAATGTTTATCACCTCCATAAAGCAGCCCGCTTGAGTGTGACTATCAATGGGGGAAAAGTGAAGCAGACAGCGATAAATGATATTTTTATGGGAAATGAGAAATCGTATAAATCCTCGGACATTTCTGTTATTTGGAACAAGAAAAAAGAGCGCTTTAATTGTTCTGGTATGATCATCTGCTCACCTATCGGCTCAAAAGCCTGGTATAGGAATGCCGGAGGAAAACCTTTCTCTGATAATGAACTTGCCTTCCTTATCCGTGATCCAAATATTGATCGGCAGCCAGCCTTCCATAAAGGTGTTGCACAGAAACTGATGATATACCCAAACACCCATAACCACATCCTTTCTTTTGATTCTCAAGAGAACATCATCAAGCTCCAGCCAACAGACAAGATTGAAGTGAAGCTAGGAAAAGAAATAGTAACAATAATCAGATTCTGACGCTCTGACCTATAGTGAGTTTTCGTTGAAATCGAACACTATCTACTTAAATTAGGCGAACTATACACGAAAACGAACGACGATTCATTTTCGGTACTGAAATATGATTGGAGTCATATTTCATGTATATGAAATTCCATTTGATTATCAATGAATTTCATTATATAGGCTGGAGAGAAACAACCTTTATAATCCATCTCAGAAACGTGGGCAGAAGATGGCAGTACAGACAAATTATGCTCTTCTGGAAGAAGTTGTTGATGCATTAGTCCATGATGGAAGGAGTTTTTCGAAGGATGACGTTCCAAAATTGCTCACTTTTTTACAAGAAGAGAGAGTGGGAAATAGAAAGTATATCACCCAAACAGGATTAGTTACCGTTCAGCAGGCCAGCTGGATTGACAACCTTCTGAGTGAGAATGGAAATAAGCCTGTATCCTATGAAACCAGAAAACTGCCGAAAGGAAGCGATCTTCCTGAAGATCATACCTACCTTAACCAACAGCAACGAAGGCGCTGGATTCCAAAAGGAGGATTAGCCCAGCTTAACCTTGATAGTGGAGTTTATCTTACCAATCAGCAAATTGCAGAATTAGCAGGAATCTCTGAAGAAGAAGTTGCTGAGCGAGTTGAAAAATTGTCGTTGGAACATGCGCCAGAAAAATACGGCAGCCGATCATTGATCACGGCAAAAACTCTGGAAGCACTTAGAACAGCACCATCTCTGGAAGAGATAGTTCCCGCTCTTCCTGAAGAGCTTCCAGCAAGAGAAGAAGACAATCATCAAGAACCTAGCCTAGAACTTCCTGAAGCGGGATCTCATCCCACATCCTCACCATCACGTCAAAGATACTATCTCCACCACCCTATTGAACTGGTAGAATTGGAACAGATCACCAGAAATGCTTTACAGCCTGACATTAGAAAAGGAGTCTATCTTCAAGCGGAAACAATATTGGAATTGTTGGGCATTGATGTTATGGAAACACCGCTTCTGCAGCAACGCCGAACTCTTTCTGACGGCAACTCCACGTATTATTACGTCAATGGTCTAATGATCCTAGCCCTCTACCATGCTGAGCCAAGCGCAAAGCAAGGAGACTTAGAAAAAACATTGGTGCTAGTGGAATTGGGACTGCTGGAGGAAGAGACAAAAAGAGAAAAATCAGAAAGAAATATCCTTCCTGCTCCGCCTGAAACAACAGCATCACCACCAACAGCAGAACGAAAATATCTTGGAAATAGAGAAAAAAGAGGATGGCTTGACGTGAGTTCCATCGCTGGACGATTGCAAGAGCCATTCCAGGTTGTTTCTCTGTATCGCTGCTGGGATTTTGATCAACGATACCAAAATATGAGGTCACTTGCTAAAACCTTGAGAAAGAAAAAAACATTCAAAGATATCAAGCACGAACACCTTATCGCCCAGCGTGGCATCCTTGAAGCTGAAGGGTTTGATGTTCTCTATACCGGAAGAGAATATTGGCTGCGTTGGGTAAAAGGAGATCAACAAGAGATTTTTGCGCAGATTGGGTTTGAGAGAGATGAACAGAACAACAAAAGTCAAGAAAAAGCACCTGAAAAAAAAGGAAAACCCCTTAACAAGAGAGAGATGTTAGAAGCTATCCGACAGAGGGTATTTGAGAGAAAGCATGAGCCTGCCCCGCTGCCACCTGCTGAACCGCCCGCTGAGGAAACAGAAGAGCTTGATGATATCGTAGAAGAACCTGAAACCTACGATGAAACCCCGCCTGAAGATGACACAT
Organism: Candidatus Nanoarchaeia archaeon; assembly: GCA_035289385.1. Classification (GTDB taxonomy): domain Archaea; phylum Nanobdellota; class Nanobdellia; order Woesearchaeales; family GW2011-AR9; genus JACOZM01. The sequence goes on from DATDXI010000004.1 coordinate 7,540, forward strand.
TCTTAGGAAAGAGACAAATGTCTCCTTCAGCAGCAACAAGCCTTGCTGTAAAGGAACTGCTGCGGGAAACCTGGGGAAGTCAAGCAGATGCAATGACTTGGAATTCTCCTAGGAGAACCCCTAAGAAGTGGTAATCTAAGAAAAAGTTTATAAAGAGGTTCTTTTCCCCTGAAAGTATGACCACTCGACGGCAAGCACTGCAATTTCTGGCTTTAACAGCCGCAGGAGTAGGTACTGCTCGGCGTGACGGGTTAGAACTATTAGCAACAGCAAACGCTCAGACTAGTGACGATCCTGCTGCAGAACTCACAGCCTATGGTCTCTTTAAGCCAGCATTAGAACAAGCATTTCCCGGACGGCCACTTCATCGCCTTTACGAAGAGGGATATAGCCACGAGACAAAGCAAGCCGGAGATGTTTATGCTATTATTGGATCTGACCACTCTTTCCTCGTGAAGAGCGTGGACATCTATCGCAGTGGTCCTTTTGAAGGGAGTAGTGTTCTCATTGATAATAGCGTTCTTTCGGTTGACGATAACAGAGATGGAACATATACCGTGATGACTGGCGCTTCGTATACTGTTGCAGCAAGTGGAACCGGAGAACAGGAAGACGATAATCAGAGCAGTGGAGGATCATGTTATGCTTCTGCTACGGGGAGAAAAGAAAACATCGAAGATCTTCTAAAAGTAGTAAAAGCCTGGCAGGATGCTTATGACGCTATTTTCAGCGATGCGAAAAAAATATTTCACGCTCAAGATAGCAGAACAAGACAACAAAAATTAGAGAGTATCTTAGGACTTTATCAAGAACGTTTCCCCCGACTGGCTGATCAGCAACAATGGACAGGGCTGACTATTTCTGCAGAAGCGCAGACTGTGCTGAGGAATCTTGCTACGACGTATGATCTTGACGATGTTGCTCAATCACTGATGAAAGGGTAGATAAAAAAAGATATTTAAAAAACATCAAAGATCCTGCAGCTTCTTCATATTATCTTTAAAAAATTCTTTCTTTTCCTGGATGGCAAACGGTGATCCTCCCCCATGCCAGGTAAATCTCGGCCTCATCTGCACCGGAAAAATACGCTCATTGGCATCATCAAAGATGACTGCTGCTCCCTTCACTCGAGGCAGATGATCCATCTCTTCCTCTAATCCTGTCTGCATATAGCTTTGGGTAAGCATCTGTAATGCCTGCACGTCCATCCTTGCCGTAAGCCGATGGCCGAGAACGATATCTGCTTGAGTCATCACATCACTATTTATTTTTGCTGGCTGTTGCGTCGCTAAAATTAAGCTGATCCCTGGTTGTCTCCCCTCCCGAAGCAAAGTTATTAACGCATTAGTTGCTGCCGTTTTTCCTTCTCGAGGCAATAGTTCATGGGCTTCATCCAACGCTAGCCATACCAACGGCTCAGACAGTTTCCCTTCATTATCTTTAGAAAAATAATGCATCGCTGCATCGACCGTTTTGAATTCTTCCGTTTTTCTAGTGAGCATCCGCTGGTTAAATAACGTCCGGGAGATCAATCCCACTACTAACGCTTTAATGTCCCAGCCAGACGCCATGGTGGCATAAGGAGAAACATCTAAGACAGTGATCTGACCAGCAGAAACGATATCTTTTAGCGGAGTTCCCTCTTTAGAAAAGATCTGCCATCCTTTCGCTTTCAGAAACTCATTGACCACAACGCTAATAGTGGTATGATCACTTTCCTGATCAGTTCGGACGATAGCCACAAGCTCGTCAATATCATAACTTTCTTGAGCTTCCTTCAGTTGTTGTGTTATCTTAGTAATCAATACTCCCTCTTTCGAATTTTGATCTAGGGAAAACACATTGCACCAGTCTTCCGGATTGACATCGATCGGCCGGATGGAGAACGGAAAATCGGTAGGTATGCCTTGTTCTTGATATTGGCGATAAAAGCCCGAAGGGGTGTATATCTTGACATCTAATCCTTTCGGCTCAAAGCCCCATTGCTTCACTAACTCTGAATCTTGAAAATTGGGAAATTTCATCGTCCAATAGATACCCATCGTGTCTAACAAGAGTATAGATAGGTTTTGTTTGATTTCTAAAGGAAGATCCGCTAATCCCTCAGCCATCGAGCCCATGGTATAAGAGTTATGGCAGACGATATTATTGCCTACAAAATTATGTGTTCCAGGAATCGTGACATCATAGACCCAGCCATCATAATCCACCTTCTCAATATTCTTGATGATCTCCGGTCTTACTGCTTCTTCATATCCTACAATGGTATCCCCTACCTTGAGTTGAGACGCCGCTAGCCACTGAAATTGCACCTGAAACGAGCTTGACCCTGGCACTTGATAATGCTGTAAAAGAGGATGTTCTTTAGTGATAAGGATAGAACTGCCATATTGCGTCGTAATCTTCAGCAGATCTTCCTGAATTTTCTTGCGATAAAGATGAGAGACGAGAGCAGAGACAATCCTCAGATCTTCGGTCAAGGAAGCGACATAAAACGGCTGGATGACACGAAAATATTCCTCATCATCAGTTATTTCTATCGGAGATTTGGGAACAGTCTGAAATAAGTCTTCGATGGGCATAAAAATATCATTCGTTTTAACCATCGTCTGGGGAGCAACACATTTCCCGCTTCCTCGCTTTCCCACGATAAAAACGACGTGAGCTCCAGCAACATCAAGGTAAACGGGATTTGACAGCGAAGTAGTTTGCCCCATCTTCACATATTGCTTGCCGATAAGAACGGTCCCTTCTTTACCATACTTTTCGACATCTTTCCTATTTCTGCCGATGATAACATCAAACACCATACACCGTTATAAATAAGACAAAGTAATAAAGGTTGTGGTGGGAGGTAAGTATTTAGTTAGGTCAAAAATAGTGGCAAGGTCAAGAGGTAAAATCCATGAAGAACTTCGTAAGACACGATCAGTTGCGAGACTATTTACTGAAAATTTCACCCATTCAGCTACTTCTTACATGAAGTCTCGCTGGATTTTACGACCTGCCACTATTTTTTTGTGGAACTAAACATGTACGGTGGGAGGCAATACATTCAGAAATGGTCTAAAAGCCCATAATTTTTATAAATTGTTTATCTTCTTGCCAAACTATGGATACTCCTCAAGATATTCCAGAATTAGCCATTACACCGTATGATGCTGTTGCTTATCGTGATGCACAGCAGGCGTTTATCATGACCGGGCATGCGGGCGATCTTGTGGCTATGGAAAGAATAGCCGAACCATTGATTCAACTGGTAGGACAGACTGGTTTTGGCGCTACCGGCAATGCCGTGTACTTGGTAGGGGAAGGCTTGCTGGCGGAAGCAGGAGATTGGATGAATCTGCTATTCCAACTGCCATTACGCGGATCATTAGACCATTATGAGATTGATGGTGGACATCGAGGATATCATTATCCCGGACGAGAACAGTACAGGAAAGGCCAGCCCGATGGACTGAAGCAATTCTTTCATTATGGCTTAGACAGACCAGACTTCTTTTCTCATACCGATGAAGAATTAGAAACTCTTGATCTGGCAGAACGAAGATTCTTCAGAGAATTTGGACAGCGGCAATTACCTCTCGTTCACACGAAGATGAGGGACGTCGGTGTGCTCACGGCAGATGCTATTTTCCGGCACTATTATGGGCTGACAGGAGAAGATGGAAAGACTGGATTTCTTGCCAGTGACATTGGGAATTTAGCAAGTGAAGCTACTTCAAAATTCTTAGAATACCTGCGGGACGAACGGATGGTCAGCGGAGAATTTGCTGCAGGAGAACACCGAGATATTTCTTTAGCAACGAACCTTTACGCTGGCTGGGATCCTGCGCCACAGCCTTGCTTAGAAGTCAAGACGAGAGATATTGCTGATGGAGGATCACACTGGGTTGTTGCTCGCGCTCCAAAAGGGTCCACAATATTCAATATAGGCTTTACTTGGGAAGAGTTTGCAAAACAATTACGGCAAGAAGGGAGAATTCCTGACTCCTCCTCATTGCCTTATGGAGATCTGGAAAGGACATATCATCGGGTAAGAAACCGGGGAGTTTTGCGGCGATCGTATCCCCTCTTTTTCGGCCCAAGAGCAGACTATCAGATCGGAAGATTTACTGTTATGGAATTACTAGAAAGAGACTTTGCCGGGTTTATCGGGCCGGTATCATCAGAGTTAAGCGCTGAAGACATTGAAGGGATACGACAGATGAGAACATGGAGGGATAAAGCGCCAAGGGAGCCTATCTCCTAAACAATAACTGAAAGAAGACAAACAATAACTATAACTACATAAGAATAATGCTTAAAAAGAAATGGAGAACTACTGCTAAAAGATGGAACAAGTAAAAATTGTTGACATCACCCCGCTTCGAGAAGGAAAGAGCGCTCCAGATGTTGACCAGGCTCTTTTTAAGGCATTGCAAGAAGATTTTTTTGTAGGGATACGAGGGTATAACCCAAAGTTTGATGAAGTTGGATTTCAGCTTCGTGATATTTTTGTGGATGTGGACAGAAGGACATCGGAAAGCAGCATAGTCAAGAAACATACTCCCTCTTCATATCCTAGTTCTTTCTCACCAATTCCACAATAACTTCACTATGCCACGTTTGGGGAAATAAGTCGAATAGAGCAACACTTTTAACGGTATATTGTTTAAATTTAGCTAAATCCTTGCTGAGCTGTTGAGGATTACAGGAAACATACATGATGACCTTCGGCTTCAATGTATTTAATTGAATGATGGCTTTCTCTTCCATCCCGATACGGGGAGGATCAGTGATGACATAAAGGTCTGGAGAGAATTTCAGGCGGGATAATTGATGAGCATGAAGGGTATGAGCTGAAAAACTCTTTAGCCCGTTCTCCGTGCTGTTTCTTTTGGCAAACGTGATGGATTCAGGAAAACTTTCCACAAATGTTATCTTCTGGAACAGATCTCCGCACGTCACCCCGAAAATGCCGACGCCGGAATAGAGGTCAAGAAGTTCTGCAGTAGTTGTAGGATACTTCTGGAGTATTTTCCAGACATAATCAAGCATCTTCTCTGCCATCACAGAATTATTTTGAAAAAAACCTTGGATAGGAAAAGAAAAGATTCTGCCGCTTAGCTTTTCTTGAAGGAAATCTTTCCCTTTGATGACCAGATAGTGGGAAGAGTAAAAATCATCTTTCTCGGAGGAAACAAACGTTACAACAACAGTCTTCGCCGTCGTTGTTGCTGAAAATTCTTTGATCAAGCCAACCATTTTTTCTTTCTCCTCCGCTGCTACTTTTGGATGATCATCGTTCAAAACAAAAGAAAGTGAAGAATCTCCTAAAAGAGTAGCACGAATGACCACTCCCTTCATCAACCGATGAAGCGGAAGAGCGGAAGAATGCGCCTGAAAGAACCCCTTACGCACTTCAGCCAGGATAGTATTGATCTGAGGAAGAGCAATAGGACAGTGGTCAATATCAACGATTTTTCTCGAGCCATCTTTCCCTCGCAACCCTAAGCCCTTTGAGGTAGCAATGAACTCCATCCTATTTCTATAAGAGAACGCTTCACCGTAAAAAACCTTTATTTCAGGAAAGGAGTATTTTTTCAGAAGGTTTGATAGATTCTCCTTTTTCTTCTGAAGCTGGGATTGATACGGCATGTGCTGGAGAGTACATCCCGCACATGATTCAAAGTAAGGGCAGAGTGCCATAAAGATATGACAGAATGCGCTAATTATAAACTCTAGCTATAAAATGAGCGATGTTACAATTTTCTCTCTTTAAGAAGACCTCGTTTTAATTTTATGAAGATGGCTCAAGCCAGTCCTATACTCTTCAAACGTTTCTTCTGATTGCATCTTAGCTTTAACGGCTTCCTGCATCATTTCTGCTACGGTTATTCCTATCTTTTCAGCTGCCTTGTCTAAAGAGCACTTGTTTTCACGATACTGAGCAAGGTATTTTCGTAACAGATACTGCTTTCTGCCTAAAAAAATAAGTTCTTTAAGGGCTTTGGTTTTATCAACCCTTTCTTCCTCAGCCGTTTCTTCTACCATCCGTATAATCTCTTTATCTACTCTTGCGCCTAAAAATATTGCTTGATTCATCGTAAATCCTCCTTAGCTTTTTCAATCAGATAGGGACTAAACCATCCCTCTCGTTCTACTATTCGTAAAGATTCTTTGGCTTTATCTTCACTTATTTTTTTTTGTTGATAGAGGCTGACGATAATCTCTATGCTTCCTACAAGGGAAAGATTATTGATTTGAGCAGATTTCCTTCCCTGCCTATTATCAGTCGCAATTACAATCTCTTTATCAGCTATTCCCACAGCAATAACTGAAGCTTCGCCTCTACCCATATTAAAATCAATTTCAAGCTTATGCTGCAAGATTTCTGGAGTTGGAATGATTATTATTTTCTGTTCATGATGTAAGCGCTCGAGCAGGAGAGCATCCTGAAACATCATTTTCTTTCCAGCAATGACTTCTTCATAAACTTCTTTAGTGAGCACGATTTTAAAAGCATGGAGTGCTACTTCAAGCACTGAAGCTTTAGCCAATAAGATGACCGTACAAGCATCAGCACATATCATTTAACACTATTTAATAACGTTAAATATATAAATGTTTTGGAAGAAAAGCGAAATTTTATTGAAAGAAGGGGATCATCTTTATTCTTTCTCTGCCAGATACTTTTCCACTTCCATAGCAGCCATACAGCCAGACCCTGCAGCCGTTACCGCTTGTCTAAATCTGACATCATGCACATCTCCTGCCGCAAAGATGCCTTCTACGTTCGTATGCATATGAGAAGTAGCTTTCAAATAGCCATTCTTATCCAGTTCTAATAAGCTACCTAAGAAAGAGGTATTAGGAATATGACCTATAGCTAAAAAGACGCCATCGCATTTAAAATCAGTAACTTTAGCCGTTTTGACATTCTTCAATTTCACGCCAGTAACTACTTTCCCATTGCCAACGATCTCTGCAACTTCGGAATCCCAGATCACTTTTATTTTAGGATTTTTTAAGGCACGATCCTGCATGATCTTAGAAGCTTTAAATGAATCTTTACGGTGAACGATCGTCACTTTAGTGCAGAATTTTGTCAGGAAGGTTGACTCTTCCATGGCCGAATCCCCACCACCGATGACGATGACTTCTTTTCCTTTAAAAAATGCCCCGTCACACGTCGCGCAGGTCGTAACTCCTTTCCCCTTATACTTTTCTTCTGAAGGAATCCCTAACCATCTCGCTGAAGCTCCCGTAGCTACGATCAAGGCCTTCGTTTCTATTTTCTCCGTCTCATCGACCGTAACGATGATCTTCTCTCTCTTCTTCTCTACTTTTGTAGCCAGCCCAAACTTAAACTTTGCTCCAAACTTTTCGGCCTGCTTTTTGCATAATTCAATCAGTTCTGGTCCCTTTATTCCTTGAGGGAATCCCGGAAAATTTTCTACATCGGTGGTTAACGTCAATTGGCCGCCGTCTTCCATACCGGAAAGCATGAGAGGAGATAAATTGGCCCGGGCAGCATAGATGGCAGCCGTCAATCCCGCTATTCCAGTACCTAAAATGATGACATGCTCCATGAAAATGTGAAAAGATGGGGAGTATATTAAATTTATGTTTTGAAAGAAAAATAAGTACCAATAATGAAGAAAATCAAGCAAAAAAAGAAGAAAACAAATAAAATAACTAAGGTATTGCTACCTAAAACTTCTTATGGTTAGCGAAACATTCTCGACAATAGACTGGCTTGCCGGTTGTTGGCTTAAATGGCACTTCGCATTCTTTCCCGCAATCGCTGCAGGTAGCTTTGTGCATCTCTCTTGGCCCAGCATTAAATCTTCGTTCACCGCCGTAACCACCACCTTGTGATCCGCCGTATTCTCGTTGTCCAAATCCGCCTCTTGACCCGCCGCCTCTCCGGTCATCTCCGCCTCCTCTAAATCCTCCGCCCCTACCTTCATTTCTTGCCATGGTATTCGTATTCTCCTTTCGTTTTTTTTCAGAATAAGTTGAAAAATACTACGATTTTACAAACTATATCTGGTAAAGATTAAAAAATACTCTTTATTTATAAAACCATCTCTCAAAAAAGCATTAAAATCCCGCTAACCAGTACGTCAACAGCCTTACACCAGAACCGGTAGCATACTTCTGCTGGTAATCTGTATCTTCCAAGACATAAGCTGTTCCGGCAATATCAACATGAGCCCATTTTGCCTTATCCACAAACTTGCTTAAAAATACTCCACCTGTAATGGATCCAGCTTCATATCCTTTGCCTTTCGTAGCGCAATTGTTCAGATCGGAGATAGTTCCGTCCATCTTATTTTGGTATTCCTCAAAGAACGGCAGCTGCCAGACCCGGTCATAGCTCTTGTTTCCTGCAGCAAGAAGCTCTTGAATCAGTACGTTATCTTTTCCCATGACTGCAGCAGCTTCATACCCTAAAGCCACAACGCAAGCCCCCGTCAACGTAGCTAAATCGACCATCACTTCCGGATGATAGGTGTCTTCAGTATAGGCTAAAGCGTCCGCTAGCACTAATCTTCCTTCAGCATCGGTGTTTCCTATCTCAATCGTCTTGCCATTATACGCACGGACAATATCTCCTGGTTTTTGAGCTGACCCTGAAACTAAGTTATCAGTACAAACCATAACCCCTACCACATTTTTCTTGACGCCAAGAGCAGATAAAATCTTGATCGTTGCCAAGACCGCAGCAGCGCCAGCCATGTCTGTTTTCATCTCTTCGATGTATTTCGTCGGCTTTAAATTATAGCCCCCCGAATCAAACGTTATGCCCTTGCCCACGATAGCGGTATATTTTCCAGACCCACCTTTATAATCGAGTAACATCATTTTGGGAGGTCTATCGGATCCGGCAGCTACTCCTAACAGAGCATTCATGCCCAATTTCTCCATATCTTGCTTATTTAACACTTTTACCGATACTTTTCCGCCAGAAATTTTCTTTGCTTCAGCTTCTAAATCACTCGGTGCCATACTGCATGCAGGTTCATTCACGAGATCTTTAGCATAATTAGTATATTCTGCAATAATCCGCCCTTCCTTTAATCCTTGAATGAGTTGGTCTGGAGTTCCCGACCACTGAAGGACAGCTTGTTCTAAAGGAATCTGCTCATCCTGCTTTTCTTTTCCTAAATATTTGGTGTAGCGATAATTGCTAAGGATGAGCCCTTCTGCGGCACATCTTCCTACCTCCAGAGGAGATAAAGAAAAGAAGCCCAAGAGATCCGTGCAAAAGGACAATTGCTTTGTAGCTTGAGTGTACTTTACGGCCTTTCCTAGCGCTCTCCGAAGATGATTCCCCGTTAATTCCTTCTCTTTTCCTAAGCTGATAATAAGCACTTTTTTCCCATTGAAGGTGGTGGAATAGCTTGTTCCGAACTTATCAGGAGTAATACTTTTTCGCTTGATGGCAGCAGCAATCTCCTGTTGTAACCCTTTCTCGGCGATGCTTCCTTTGTCGCTCATCCCATACACCAGAACATCCTGTTTGGAGTCCATCCCTTTTTCAATAGTTATTTTCATGAACCCTAGAAATAGCATTTTCTATTTAAAAGCTTTGGTATAGCTAAAAATGCCGTATAAATGGGTCTAAAATAGGCAGTAAATATGTATAAAACTGAAAAATCCCCCTAAAAATCAATCTTCACTCTTCTCTCTTTCTGTCTCTGCAAGCGATGCCTGCTTCGCATAAACCGATCTACAATATGCTGATGAAGCAGCGATTCAGCAACTAAAATGACTAAAAAGAGGAAAATGGCATAGGAAATTAAGGTAAGAAAATCGACCCCCATGCCTCCAATATTTGTCTGGAAGATAAACACTTCCCTGATCAGCTTTTCGGTAATGACGAAAGGATTGTAAAACGTTATCTCCCTCAAAAACGGTGAAACGCTTTCCAAAGGAAGGATAACTCCAGAAAGGAAAAGCATGATACTTCCTAAAGAGATCGATGCTAATACCCCCGTTTCTTCAGAAGTGAATACATACCCCAAAGCCATCCCTAAGAACGTAAATACTGACCCTCCTACGAGCAAGATGAGGAAAATTAAGGGCATCATCGACAAGCTGTCTTCTAAAAAGATGAGTGATACGGTTAAGATGATGACTACTTGGATGATGATGAGGATAAGATTAGTGAGATATGTTGAAATGATGAACGTCGCTTTCTTTAAGGGAAGGAAAAAGTTCCTCAGGAATGCCGGGCTGTTTTTCTCCATCATCACTAACGTCGTTCCTAAGAGAAGGGAAGTGAACATGACCACTAAAACAAGCAGGGAAGGGAAGAGATAATTCAAATATGTCCCTTCTCTTCCGACCCTCTCTATCTTGGTAATCAAAGGAGATGTTATCGTTTCAGCATTGGTTACCGGCAACGCATCCAGCTCGGCGTGGACCGCTGTCAGCGATTCTACAACAGAGCTGAGCGTGCTGCTGATCTCCGATAATGAGCTTGATGTTCCTCCTAAAGAACTGCTGATACTTTGCACTGTCCCAGAAGCAGCATTGATCTTCCCAGACAAGACGCCAACTTGCCCTTCCAAAGAAGAGATGACATTTTCCAGATTATCGCTTCCCGGTCCCTTGACCATCCCTGCTGCTGACGCCAATTCACTGGCAGCGCTATCCAACGCAAGAGTGATCGTTTGTTTTTCTTCATCACTTAAGCCTGAGGCAGTGACTGCTGTTTTAGCATCAGTAACTTTACCCTGAGCTGTGCTTATTGATGATGTTGTCTGGCTGATGAGTGTGGTATTATACACCAGTGTAACAGCTTGGAGGTCAAGGCTTGATAAGCTAGAACTATACGTTCCTGATGAGCTTGATAACGAAGAGCTGCTGTCTTTAGCCACGCTCAGTAAACTATTCTTGTCGCTCAACGTGCTTTTTGTTGAAGCTAGTTTTGAAAGAATATTTGCCGTAATCTCCTGAGAGATCTCCTGGCTCTTAAAGTTAAGTTTTGATTTTAACGTCTCTTGCACCATATACACTAAGTTGATCTTGCTCGGATCGAGATGGAAGGTGATCTCTTTAGGAGCATTTCCGTCGATCTTGAAACTTTCCGGTAGGTCTATACAAGTGTGCACAAAACCAAACTTGATGTCTTCGACACATTCTTCGATAGAATCTTCATACTTGACCACTTTATAATTTTCTTGTTGAAGCGTAGTTATGAATGATTCCACATCTGCAGTAAATGTTGACGAATAGACCCCTATGTTTAACCCCAAGTTCGAGGAAGTGTTGAACGATAGCCCAATAATAAGGATAATGAGAAGCGGAGCAAAGATGACGATTAAGGCGGAGAGTTTCGTCCTAACTAATAGCTTCAGGTTCTTTCTGGTTATGAGCCAAACGGATCTCATCTTGTCACCTCTTTTTTAATGATTCTGTTATTTTTTTGTGATACTGTTGAACTTTCTGTAGTCAACTAATTGTTATGGCTTATCCTTTCAAAGATCTCATTCAATGATGGCTTTCGCACATCCATATCGTTGAAATAGAGATTCTCATCTTCAATGAATTTCAATAAGCTGTTGACGGTCATGCGGATATCTTGTGGATAGATGATCAACTGGTTGCCTTCATCGATTATTTTCTGGATCGGCAGCTGCTGCAGCGTATTAATGATTAATTCCCTGTTGTCGCCGGGCCTTAAATTTATCGTGAAATTATTTTTGAGGAACGGCTTTTTGATATCATCGATCAAGCCATGCGAATATACTTGACCATTATGGACAATAGCTACCTTATTGCAGAAATTTTCTACGCTTTCCAAGTGATGGGAAGCCATAACGATAGTCACACCTTGCTTATTCACTTCCTGTAATAGCCGGAGAATATCTTTCTGTAAAATAGGGTCTAGATCAGCAGTAGGCTCGTCTAAGACTAATAATTTTGGCTTATGAACAAGGCTGCAGGCAATATCCAGCCTTCTCTGCATCCCTTCAGAGAGATGTTCCGCCAGCTTATTGCGATGGTCAAAGAGTTTAGTAAAGATCAGCAGATTCTTGATGTTGTTGATGAGAGTAGAACTCTTGATGTCATAGAGCCGGCCAAAGTGGAACAGGTTTTCTTTGACTGTCAATTTATGATAAAAGGAATTATGCTGAGGAGTGAAGCCGAAATATTTTTTCAACTTATGTAAATCGATTGTCAAGTCATTCGGCCCTTCCGTCACTTTAGAATAATATTGCACCGATCCTTGTGATGGCCGGATGAAGCCAGTGATCATATTTAACAATGTTGTTTTCCCGCTGCCGGATCTGCCGATGACTCCATAAAAATCTCCTTCTTCTATGCTAAAGTTGACATTGCTCAGAATATCTTTATCAGAGTACCTTTTACTTACCTCTTTTAGTTCAATCAGTTTCACAGCATCCAGAAGAGAATAGATGTTTATAAAGGTTTAGCTGGAGATGGCTCAAATAAGTATGCAAAAAAGAGACTTCTTAAGAATAGCGCTCAAATTTGATATTCTGCTTTTGAACACCTTTCTTTTCCAACAACTCCCGAGTTTCCAGCACCAGTTCTTTTAAGCCGCAGATATAAAACGTCTTTCCTGAAAGATCTTTTGGAAGATGCTGCTGTACTCTGCCGGTATATTCATGGTCATCTCTGCTTAACGTAAGAATATAATCAAAGTTAGGATGGTTCTTCTTCCAGAGATCAAATTCTTTCTTGAAAAAGATGTCCTTCTTATACCTTAAGCCCCACAGCAGCCGGAACTGTTTGTCAGGATACTCCGCAACATGTTGTTTGATCATAGAATAGAATGGAACAACACCCGTTCCGGTGCAGATAAACCAATGCTCTGGTGCTTCTGTAGAAAACATAAAATTCCCGAACGGGCCTTTCACGGTAAACGTATCGCCTTTCTTTGTTGCAGCAAAGATATCTGAAGCAAATCCTGGATTAATTAATTTCATGCAAAGGTCTATCTTTCCCTTTTCATAAGGAGGATTTAAGATAGAATACGATCTTGGCTTTGTCACTCCATTATTATTAATCACGAGAGAAACATATTGCCCGGCCTCAAACGAAAAGTCTTGCGGAGCAGTAAGAGAGATGAGCATAACATCTTCGGTAAGATAGCTGATTCCGGTAACTGTAGATTCAAATTTATGCATTCCTTTGAAAATGAAGAAGGTATTTATAAAATTATAGTGAAGAAGTGATAGCTGTAGTCTTTCAATGGGTATAGGGGGACCCTATTTACCCTAAAACAGGGAAAAACGAAAATTATATCAACTCTTAACATCTATTTCTTTTATGAGTACCAAAACAGTTCTCATCGATGGAAGAGAGTTAGTCATAACAGATAAAAGCACGAAAAGATATAGATATCTCCTCATTGATGGAAAAACAGTTGATTTCGTTGAAAAAATTATTGAATCAGCAGTGAGAACTTGTAAAACATTCAGACGGGCTGCATTTTTCCCTAGAATTAAAATTCTGATTAAAGATAAGGGGCCAGGACAGATGCAAGCCATTTGTACCGAATCATTAATAGTAGTTTATTTATCTACATGTTATGCGGTTATCCAAGAGAGTATGAAAGAAAGCAGATCATATGATCTCCGAACTCATCTGGACTTTTCCTTTGAACATGAGATCACACATCTTTACCATGAAAAAGCGAGCGGATACTTATCTTTAAAGAATGAGATTTATGAGAGAACCTACGTTAAAGCAGCGAGTTCCATTCCTCGCCATAAGGCAATGTTTAGGGAATGGTACGCAATATGGAGATCTCAAATACAAGATTTATTTATGAGATTATTAAGCGAAGGAGTTGCTATATATATTGCAGAGTTTGGAGAAGAAAAAATTCTCTTCGATGAAAAAGAGTTTGGGTTACTGCATCAAAGAGCAATGGATCATGCTTATCGTTATATAGCAAAATTTGAAGAAATTTCTAATGAGAAAAATGTTAATGCTGCCAGGAAAAAAGTAATGGATCATGAGGAAGAAATAGATAACATCGTTTACGATATAGGCATGCATATGATTTATGCCATCCTTTATTTTAACAAAAATATGAAGCTGGAAGATATATTCAAAATGAAAAAATATCATAAATTTGTCCGCCTTTATGCTGAAACAATGCTTGTAAACAAAAGGGAACCGATTGTTGTTTCCACAACGGGAAAATTTAACGCGATTATAGATTATAGCAGATTATTAGCACAGATTCAGGTAACATATCAAAGAAATACTTCTTCAGGAAATTTGTTTACCCGATTATTCCAGCGGAGAATAGAATCAATTTAAGTATTAAGTTTTTCGATTTAGGCGATGAGATGAATAAGGATGACTCAAGATCTATTGCACATTAAATCTCTTCAGAAAGTCCTTCACTCGCTCTTCTCCTTTCGGCAGCGCTAATGGACCGAGAGCATAAAACTTCTTCTCCACTTCTGACCCCCAAGAGTATGCCCCTCGCTCTTGCTTGACACTGTGCATCTCTATCTCTTTGGTGGATATGCCTTTGCGTAGATGATAATAGATCACGCGCTGAGTAACTTGAGGAAAAACCCCATTGTAAATCTTGCTGATCTGATAGCCATATCCTTTCCCTAAAAAATGAAGGATCTCTAAAATGTTCTGTCGGATACTGCTCCGAGTAGGCCTTCCTCGCTGCATAATGTTCGGAAGGAATTTTCATTTATAATGATTATGGTTAGGGATCATAGACATACGTGAAGGTAACATAGAGAGGGAGGGTATGTTTACCAATATTCATAAGACAGGACATTTTTTAAATCCAACAACTATTCCAGAAGCATGTCTAAACCTGTATTGCCCAAATTCAAGCAAAGAAAGATTGCTGAAGAAAGAATCAGAAGATTATTTGAGATGGCAGAAGAGATATTCCAAAAAAAACCATCTTTAGCCCATCGCTACGTTTCCTTGGCAAGAAAAATAGCCCTGAGAGTAAAGCTAAGAATCCCCCGAGAGTTAAAGAGAAGAATCTGCAGCCATTGCTACAAATATCTTCAGCCAGGCGTCAATGCCAGAGTAAGAACCAGAGCAGGCAAAGTCATCATCTCTTGCTTTGAATGTAAAAAGTTCATGAGGATACCGGTGAGGTAATGGTATTTAAAATAGATCCTTCAGAGCTGCTTAAGATCAATCCTTCGGAGATGCTAGAACGATGTAATCATCTCAATGAGAGAACCCAAGCTCTCTTTACTGCTTCCGATCAGGTAAGTCTAGCCAACTATAATAATGATGGCTACTTCCATCGTGTCGATGAGGAAGAATGGGTTACCGCCATGAGAACAGAATGGGCTAAGGAAAACAGAGTTCCGCCTTCTTGGATTGCTAAAGGTGATTATCCGGGCATTTGGCTAGCCATGTTTTCTCATTGAAATACAGTAGAATTGGTATTTGGCCCTGTATTTTTCCTCCGTTTTTATTTTAAACAAAATTATTTTATTTTTGACCATCAAAATCCTCATCATCAACAGATGTGGAATGAATGGCCAGGAAAAGAAACGCCAAATCCTTGGACTGAAATGAAGAATACAAAAGGCATAAATTTAGAGCAGAGGATGAAAGAAGGAGGATTCTATCATCCTTTCCCCCATCATAAAAGATTTTATGAAGAACATTCATTCGGTGCAGCCTTAGGATACTCTGATTATATTTCCCCTGTTGTTATCTTGGAAGATTCAGTTGCAGATGTTCAGTTTATAAAATAACTACACTCGTTCTCTCCCCTTCTCCAATAACAATTTCCGTTCTGTCTTGGCCACCGTTTTCCTGATCTGATCGACAGCATCGGCATTGGCAGAAATGGAATCAATACCTTGATGCACTAAAAATTCTGCCATGTCCTTGTTTGACCCAGCCTGGCCGCAGATAGAAGTTGTCACTTTATACTTCTGGCACACTTTAATGACTTTAGCGATCTCCCCCAGAACGGCAGGATGCATCTCATCAAACAATTTCTGGATCTTGCTGTTATTCCTGTCAATACCTAAGGTTAATTGAGTTAAATCATTGGTGCCAAAGGAGACAAAAGAAATGCCTTCCTTACATAATTCCTCGATGATCCAACAGGAAGCAGGTGTTTCGATCATCACCCCAAAATCGATGTTCTTGCAAGGCTCTAAGCCAAATTCACGAAGGATCTCTTTCGCCTGCTGAACTTCATCTACTCGAATGACAAACGGCAGCATGATTCCCACATTCTTCAGCCCTTCATAATGAAGCTCGCGGATAGCTTGAAATTCTGCGCGAAGAATCTTTGGCTCATCCAACAACCTTCTGATGGCATGCCAGCCGATCATGGGATCAGTTTCGTGAGGCTCTTCATTTCCCCCTTCTAAATTGCGATATTCATCGCTGCGCATGTCCGAACATCTGACCCAAACGGGCTTCCCTCGAAACGCTTTGGCAATCTTCCCGATGCCTTCTTTGAGTAAAGCAACATAATCATCATCTCTTCCTTGACGGATATACTCTGCCGGATGTATACCACCATTGGCAATCATGATCTCTAATCTGACTAAACCTACTCCATCAGCGCCAGTGGCAGCAGCATGCTCCGCAGCATCCGGTAGATCCATGATCACTTTCACTTCTGTAGCGGTGATAATCTCCGATCCTAAAGAAGGAGCGGCAAGTGTTGGTTTTACTTCCAAAGACACCTTGACATTTCCGTCATAAACAACTCCTTTTGACGCATGTACCGTCACTATCTGATTTTCTTTTAACACTTCGGTACCATGTTCCGTTCCCACCAAGCAAGGCGTACCCATCTCTCGGCTGACGATGGCAGCATGACAAGTTAACCCTCCTTCATCAGTAACGATAGCTGCTGCGCGCTGCATTCCCGGGACCATATCAGGAGTAGTCATCTGGGTAACAAGAATATCCCCTTTCTGCACTTTGTTCAAATCAGCCATCGTCTTGACTAAACGCACTCGCCCTGAAGCCACTCCGGCAGACGCAGTTTCCCCCCGGATCAGGATCTTGCCAAAATCTTCTGTGATAGAAGCAGCAGAATCATTGTTCGAGCTGCCAGGTTGTTCTTTAAATGTTGTCACGGCCCTTGTCTGAACGATGAAAATGTCTCCTCGCTCTACGGCCCATTCTACGTCTTGGGGCTTCTGATAATGGTCTTCTAGCTTCCGACCTAATCTCGCCAGTTCTTTGATCTGCTTTTCATCTAACACTTGGCGCTCCTGCTCTTGTTTAGAGATGTCACGCTGCTCATTATCTCCTCGCTCGTTGCGGAATAAGCCCAGCTCTTTTTTCTTGACGATGATCTGCTTGATCTCTCGATTTTTTTTATCGATAAGATACGAATCAGGATTTACTTGGCCAGAAACGATCATCTCTCCCAGCCCATAAATAGCTTGGATGATTATTTCTTCTCCGTTATTCGTGGCAGGATTGACCGTAAACATCACTCCTGACTTTTCAGAATTGACCATCTTCTGCACGATGGCAGAGATAAGGACAGTAGAAGTGTCAAAATTCTTTTTCTTCCGGTAATAGACCGCCCTAGCCGTAAATAAGGAAGCCCAGCAAGCTAAGACGGCATGGACGACATTCGCTTTTCCTTTAACATTCAGATACGTCGCCTGCTGCCCAGCAAAAGAAGCATCAGGAAGATCTTCCGCCGTTGCCGATGAACGCACCGCAACAAAAACTTCCTTGGCTTGCACTAAGGCATTAGCGTTCTTATCCGCTCCCAGAAGCTCATAATTGTCCATGATATCTTCCGCAATATCTTCAG
>DATDXI010000005.1:0-2753 GCA_035289385.1 Candidatus Nanoarchaeia archaeon
TTTTTTTACTTCTTTAACGTTTTTTAAAATAATATTTCATTACACAAAGAAATCCAGAAAGCTACGCCCTTTAGGGCGTAGATGAATGGATTGCTGGATTTCTGGTGTCCTAAAAATTCGACTGTCAAAGAAAGTGCCGTCAAGCCCCAGCCTTTAGGATGGGGATAGGCACTTTCGTCGAATTTTTATGACCTTTTCATCATCGATATATTTATAACTATTTAAACTAATAATTTATCAATTCAATACATGAGGTGTTAAGATGGATAAAGAGGCTTTAGCACTATTTAGGGCTATTTTTGAAAGATTTGAGATAAGTGGTCGAGAACAGGTGGTACTTAAAGATGGAGGGGTATTGACTATTTATGGAAAGAGCGATGTGACTGCCTTAATTTCCTTGCCGCGAGGAGCTATTTTTGAGCTTCGAAAATTAGGTGATAATTTGGAAATATCTGGGGGTCATAATCTTGTTCAATTAAAAGAATTTAAAGTCTATCTTAAGAGAAATAAGCATAAAATGGCACCCAACGGCTGGGTAATAAATACAGTTCATGGGAATATGGTCACTTTAGCAATAATTTGATTTTCTTCACTTTCTTTTTTATATACTCTTCCTGGAGGAGGTGATTGGCAAAATCTTCAATATGTGGATATGGCACTGCTATCGTCGCATAGATCTTACCATCTTTGATAAACGTCTGCTTATTCTTTTTCTTGAACTCTTTTACATGGTCTGGAAGCGTCAGAGGAGGCCCGTTTCTGATTAGCGTTGCAGGTAATTCCTTCTGATCAAGAACGAAATACATCGTATTTTCTTCCCAAAGCGCTTTGCTTACGCCAAACGGCGCTAGCTTCTGCTGGAGGAAGTGAAATACCTTCAGCACTTTCCCCCCAATGACATCTTTCTTCCCGGCTAATGGCTCGATGGTGATGAGCAGAAGATTCTTCTTCCCTTGTAATTTTTTGAGATCAACTTCTTCCTTAAAAAAGAGCTTTTCAGAATGATGCTGGAGATATTCCTTCGCCTTTTTCCTAAACAGCTGATATTTTTCTTCAGACAACGCTGCTGCAGCATTCCTTAGCTTATCGACAGGATCAACAACAATAATAGGAGAGTTTTGCTTTGACTTGTTGAGATGAAACAAGGCCGTATTCTTCTGGTAATGTTTCGCTGGATCGATAACTTCTTTGGCTTTCCAGTTGAGGCTTGCTTTCAGCACCTTTTCAAATGTTCCGTAATGGCCTATCAAAATTTCCAAGACATAACCTGAAAACCCGCCGATATGTGATTCTGCCCCATACGCTCCTTGAGCTTTGCAGAATTGCTTCAGCAGCAGGACATCATCTTTCTGCTTGACATTTTTTTTGACCCAAATAGCATGTAATGGGGAAATATCGGTAATATTTTTGGCATCTCCAGCTTTCTTGATCTTGAGGATGGGGACTATTTCAAAGACAATTCCTTCATATTCCATCTGGAAATAATCTCTGCTGCCATGAAGTTTGCTTATCTTTTTCTTTGGGAAAGCCTTCTTCAGTTGCCGTTCCAAAAGTACAGATAAATCAGCTGATCTCTCTTTGAATTCCTTATAGTTGAATCTTACAAAAATATCCACGTCATGGCTTGACTTTAGCCATGTTCCTTTTGCTCCGCTGCCTCCGAGGATGGCTTCTGCTTTTTTGAAGTTTTTGTTGAGGATCTTCAGAAATGATGCCACTACTGCTGCTGTCTTCTTTATCTCTTCCGGACTGGGCTTTATTTTCTTCAAAACTTCTTGCATGAAGAGAAGAAGCATCTGCTCTATTTAAATTTTGCATTTTTTTGGGCTAACAGGAATAAGAATTTCTGAATAATCTCAAATCTTCTTGAATTCCCTCTCTAAAAATTTCTCTCCGCGCTTCACTTCCCTAATGCCTTCGATAAGCAGCTCTTTGATCTTATTCTTGAAGACCAAGATAAGCAGTAGGAAACTGATAAGTGTGGAAATGGCAATGAGCGGAAAACTGACGATTCCTGCAGATAATTCTGAGCCAAACCTCGTTAAGATAGTCATCTGCACCATAAATCCTATTGTAGAGATGATGTTAAAATTGCGGAAGGAGATTGTAGTTAACCCTGCTCCAAAGCTGACGAGATCATTTGGGAAAATTGGTGCAATCCTTGCTAAAAACAGCCCCCAGTTTTTCCTCTGCCGAAACAGTAAATGAAAATGGACGATCTCTTTTTTGTTAAATATCTTTAAAGCGAGGTTCTTTCCATATTTTCTGCTGATCGAGAAGATGAGGGCTGATCCGATACATGAGCCGATAAGGCTGTATAGCAACCCTAACCATGGCCCAAAGATAAATCCCGCTACAATCGTCGTAATCTGGGAAGGGATCAAGGAAAGAGTGGTTTGGAATGCCTGAAGGATGATAATTCCTATGGGAGCTAAAATCCCAAATCCCAAGATAAATGATTTTAGCGATGAAGGATCAGCTACATACCTCTGTACTACTTCTGATGTGGTTGTCAAGTAATAGATGAGGAGTACTGCACCGACAATCACCAGATATTTCAACCGATGAAGATGCGTGGTCATAAGAAGAAGTAAGTGTTGCAGTTATATAAAAGTATACTTTTCATGTACGTATTTAGTTGAGAGGTGAGCAGCGCCAAACCACGAGCGATTCTTTACCCTCACATTCACTTGTGGAAGGGGTTGTTCCTTTCGGGAAGGTGCCACATTCCACAGAACACATCAGCAAAGCGA
>DATDXI010000006.1:0-3475 GCA_035289385.1 Candidatus Nanoarchaeia archaeon
CCAAGCTTCGCGAGAAGCTTCGATTGAACAATAGCTATCGAAGTAAATCTCATTTAGTAGAATGTGCAATAGAGAAGTATTTGGAGGCGAAGGAACAATGAAGACAGAAACAGTTAGTCATAAAGTACCCCAAAGATTGTACCTTTCCACTATTCCGTATACTCTCAAAAAAGACCGCCAGTCTGGAGAGAAGGATTTGGAATTACTGGTAGATCTTGAAAAAGAAGAAGGGGCCTGGTTATTTAAGCCTTCGACTGAAACTTGGTGTAATCTTGTTGGCGAGACTTTCGTTGAGGAGGATGGTATGCGGCTTGTTACCGAAATTCCAGTAATTGAACCAGGAGATAGAGCTACCCACTACCATACTCACCCACAATCCGTTGCAGATGATCTTTACGAAAAGACCATGGTTCATGTTAGAAAAAGTAGAAAAAAAAGCTTTGACGATGCAGTCGCGGTAGTCAGAAACCTTCATGCCCTTGGCATAGCTCTTCCCTCTCGAGCTGATCTGGTTGCCTATCTCATGATATTATCCCGTAATGTTGAAGGAGATTGTGATTTTGGCATCGCTTCACCATATGGCATGATAAAAGTAGAATTTGATAAACGTTTTTCAATTAATGCGCGGGCTGTAGTTGATGAGTATGCGAAATTATGCGACTATAAGAATATGTACTATTTAGATTTGTTTATCAAGAATCCGCAGGGAGTAATCTCTGACAAAATCGATCAGATCAATAAAGCAATGCAAGGAATATTCAGGCTTTCCATGGCCTATCGTGGAACACAAAGAAAATGATCGCTGATACCCCAGAAACTGGAAAAAGACCTTTAACTAACTTTCTTGCAGCTGATGCTACGCCTTGCACTAGATCATGTTTTGATGATTTGACTACTCAGGTCAATATTTATAGCAGGCCAACTGTCAATCTAAATCCGGCTCCTGAGAATTTTAACATAGATCATCTAGTACCGGGAAATGTTATTCACGGCAGATATGACTCTTACAAAGTTTTAGGGCATCTGGCAGTGACGGAGATGAGTAAACTAGTTATAGCTGAAAGTGAAAAACATGGAAGTTCGATAGCTATCAAAGAGTTTTTACATAACGGAAAATCTCGTGCTTTTGAACGAGAAGCTCATGCTCACAATATAATCTACGAGTTAGGAAGGCATCCCAATATTGTTTCTGCTATTGAGTTTATCACTCTTGAAGACTATACAAAATTGGGAGTTTTTCCCTGTGTTGCAGGTGAAACACTTAAAAACAAATTGCTGAAGATGTCTCCTAGGGCATACACTCCGCAGCAGATAGTAAAAGAATTTTCCGAGATTTGCAAGGCGATGAAACACGTTAACGATCTAGGTATTGTTCATCGTGATGTTAAGCCAGCAAATATCATCATCGCAGAAAAACCTTCGGGATCAGTTGCTAAATTAATTGATTTTGGGGTAAGCTGGCACTCAGACATAAAGGATTTTGATGAAGAAGGATTGCTTTATGGAACACTTGGATATATGGCGCCGGAAGTTGCGGCCGGCACCAACGACCCGCGCAGTGATACTTATTCTCTGGGGATTATGTTATTTCAAGCTCTCAGTAATAGATTACCTTTTGAGGATGCTGGAGTTATGGCCCTAATATCAAGGCATCAAAATGATCCGCTGCCAAAGATTCCCTATGTTACTCCTGCGGTGCAAGAAGTTTTAGAGATTGCCACCGCCAAAAGGCCGGAAGACAGGTATCCTGATGCTGGAGAATTAGATAAAGCATTTACCAAAGCAGCATTACGCAAATGAAAAAAGAAATAATCATCCTTGGAGACATTGAAATGGGCGGAGGAACGCTCACCGACGATTTCATTAGCGATAAGACTCTTTCCAGAGTACTCTATTCGTTGTGTAATAAGAATCTCCCGGTTGATTTAGTGCTCAACGGAGATACTTTTGATTTCCTCAAATGCCCCTACATCATAAACAACCTCTCAACCTATCCGAGACATATCACCAGTGAAGTTTCTTTAGCTAAACTTAGGTTGATCTACAACGCTCATAAGGAAGTCTTCGATTCATTGAAACGTTTTGCACAGGAAAAGAAAAACCGGATCTTTTTTATCATCGGTAATCATGATCCTGATTTAGTGCATCCGGAAGTGCAGGAAAGCATCAAAGCGCTTTTGGAGAGTTCAGATAATGTAATCTTCTCCTTTTATTATAATGAACAGGGCATCCACGCCGAACACGGCCATCAATATGATTTCCTGAACAAAGTCAACGAAGAGCATCTCTTCCTTACTCACAAAGGCCAGAAGATCCTGAACATCCCTTGGGTTTCTCTAGGTTTAATAAGCAAATTCATGCTCTTGAAAGAACAGTACCCTATGCTGGAACGCATTACTCCTCGGCCGACCATCTTCACCAATCATAAATCAGTGGAAAAAGTCTTGACCAGGCAGGGCTTGAAATATCTGTTCAAGAGCTTGGTATACTATCCTATTCGGCATTATTCTGACCCTACCTATGCTTTTCCTAGAGAATTAGTACGTGAATTTTACCGTCGTTGGAAAAATGTCCATTGGGAAATTGACGAGATAATCGCCGTCTTCAAGAAGAAAAGGAAGGCCAAGTTACACCGCAACAAGATCTATGTTTTCGGCCATGTGCATAAGCGCCATCTGGAACAGACGGGCAAGATCACCATCATTCACCCAGACACCTGGCGGGATGAATATTTCATGGACGCCCAGAGCCGACTGCTTACTCCTAAATCAAAGAGGTATGTGCAGATACAAGTAGAAAGAGACCAGAGCCTGAAGTGGAAATTAATGAGTGTCCCTATCCAAAGAAGCGTATTCCACTTCGATGACGTCATCCGCGATGAGCAGAAGTACGTGCAATTAGCAAGAAAAGAAGAATATGAAAAAGCGTTCTGCTAAAAAGAATTATCTTTTACTACTTCCTCGCGATAAGCAAGATTTAAATAGATATAATCCCAACAACAACTCTCAAAAAAAGGTGTTTGATATCTTAGAGCAAGTCGTCAAAAGAGAGGGACAGAAGACGTATTTCTTGCTAGATGTTTCGCTCCAGTATGCGGCTGCCAACGATCAGAGGTATAAGGAAGTCGTCGAAGAAGAGGAAGAAGAATCCCCTCTGGAAGCAGATCTGGAAGATGTGGTAAGGATAGAAGATAAAGAAGCTGAGAATATTTCTGTAAGATATACTCCTTTTGATGAACAGCTTATGCAGATGGCTCTTTCACACCATGGCGAGACAGCTCATCTGTATGATCTGGCTTCTCAATTTTCATACGAAGATGGTTATGAACCGCAGTCTCCAGCTAATGATAATGCTGAATCAGAAGTTTCTTTAACTGAAGAGGTCCATGAAACTATAGAAAGATTAAGGTACGATTTTCTAAATACTACTACAGAAATCAGTTCAATAGAAGCAGAAAGATTAGCCATGCACATAG
>DATDXI010000007.1:0-2316 GCA_035289385.1 Candidatus Nanoarchaeia archaeon
AGATTTTAGTTTATGTGGTAATATACCTCCAGATTCTGATAGAAAGAAGTACTGTGTTAATCCAGATTCAAAAGAAATTACAAATACTACTATTCCAACATCTCAAGAACAAACTGATTTTCCAGAGGATATAGTTACCACATCAGGCTTAGAAAATGAACCATGCAAGTTTAATAATGAATGTGTTGAAGGTCTTCTTTGTTGTAGAGTAGACCCTATCAAAGATGGTTATTGTGCTTCCACTTGTGGATAAATCTTTCTTAAGTACCACCCCATTAATTAGGTGATGTGTTTGCTGTCTTGATACCTGTCGCTTACGCTTGCTAAGAGTTCTATTTTATATACTTGCCACCATAAATCTATTTAAAGCTCTAATCTCCCCTCTCTATTTTATGGATCGATGCGGCTGTTCTGTGGTGGTGTTCTGATGGATATCATTTCCATGAAAGATTTCTCCAAAGAAGATATCCTTTGTGTTCTTGCTGCTGCTGCTGAAGTGAAGAAAGCTGTTCATGATCCCCATTACGATGAAACAGTTTTCCAGCAGAAACATGGCAGGAAAGTAGAGCATCTCTTGCAAGGGCTTCGCGTAGCAGCTTTATTCCTAGAAAACAGCACGAGAACAAACCATAGTTTCCGGGCAGCAGCGATGCGTTCCGGAGGAAGTGTTGACGGTTTTCCTACTGATGAGCATACTTCTCTGAAGAAAGGGGAAACGTGGGCAGATACTGCAGCCATGTTTTCTGGCTATGGCTATGATGCCTTAGTCATGCGCAGCACGACGGAAGGTTTGCCCAGATGGACGCAGGAATTTCTGCGGCAGAACCATGCTCAGATGAAACGGCAGCATCTCCAGATCAATCAGGCATTCAATTATCGTGTTCCCATCATCATCAATGGCGGAGATGGGAAGAATCAGCATCCTTCTCAATGTTTGCTAGATCTATTCACCATTCGAGAGATCGCTCTTGCTCAAGGAAAAGGATTAGATGGCTTGCATCTGGCTTTGCTCAATGATCTTGCTCACGGCAGGACAAATGCTTCATTGATGTCGATAGCCCATCTCTTTAATTTTAAACTGCACTTTGCTTATCCCCAGCGTTTTGGGCCGCAGCAGCGCCATCTGGACAGTTTAAGAAGGAGAGGAGTGGAAACGCATGACCATCAGGAAGATTTCTTGTCCGCGATGAAACTGTCGTTTATCGCTTACCATTCCCGGCCGCAGAAAGAGCGGGTAGGGAAGGGGGAGGACTTTGCGAACATCAAGAGAATAGGGCAGATCAACAAGGCGATGTATGACTTGCTAGGTGATTCAGCTCCATATCTTCTGCATCCTCTTCCCGTTGATGCAGAAACGTTTGAAGAGATTTCTTCAGACATGAGGGATCATCCAAAAAACATGACTAAATTACAATCATCGAATGGGCTTTACGTCAGAATAGCCCTGCTTGCCTTAAATCTAGGGAGGATGCAGGGAACAGCAGCAGTCCAGGATGGTCATAGCATGACGTCAAGCAGGCTGATGGAACTTCCGCTAAGCCAACGGGAAAAGACATTGCAGAATTCACGGTCAGGATTCATCGAAAAAGATGGGATTGTCTTTGACCATATCTCTCAGGGCATGGGCAGGCGGCTTGCTGGTGTGCTAGGGTTTGAAAAAGAGCAGGTTCCCAAAGTGATCTCTGATTTTATGCCTGTTCGTGATACGTTTAAAGATATGATCAAGATCCATCAGGAGTATGTCCTTTCTCGAGAGCAATATGAAGCGTTGGCGTTGCTTGCTCCTGAAGTAACAATCAGCTTTGTCAAAGAAGGCCGAGTTATCCGAAAAGTCCGGCCGATATTAGGAAATTGGATCGAAGGAAGAGTAAGATGCGGAAATCCTGAATGTATAACTAATGTTCCTAAAGAGCACGTCATTCCGAAACATAAGATAGAGATAGTCAATGGAGAGCGAGTGCTAGAATGTAATTACTGCGAGCAGACTGACACTATCCCTCGAATCTATGAAGAGAACAGATTTATTTATGTGAAGAGATAAGATAACGTATCCTGATCGGTGTTGTGTGAGGGTTTGATTTCTTTTCTTAGTGTAAAAAATAAAAAGAAAAAAAGAAATTAAAAGCGCAGCGCCCCATTGAGTTGAGAATTGGCCGTTAAAAATAAAAGGGCAAGAAAAATTACTTTATTTTCTTAACCATTCCAACGATAAAACCGATTAGCAATCCAATTACAGAATATAAAATCAAGCAAAATATGAGCGAGGATGGAAAATATTCACCCATTAACAACATCATTGGAAGAGAGCTAAAAAAT
>DATDXI010000008.1:0-7605 GCA_035289385.1 Candidatus Nanoarchaeia archaeon
TCATCGATTTCTTTCTTCATCAGAAAAGCTTGTTTACCATTTACAGAATAGACGGGAAATATGATCTTGCCATCGGCTTTTTGATGAAAGATCTTCGTTCTTACTCTTTGTTATGGGATGAATTTCTTCGGCAGTTCAAAATGTATGTCTTGATAAGCGATTTTAACCCTTTCTTGAACTATATCCATTATCGCCGCAACTATCTTGTTGAGAAAAAGTATCAGGATCATACTGCTCTTTTGACTGGTAGTTCAGACCTTTATCCTTATGACCAGAAAGACTTGGAACTGTTAGATCTCTTGAAGGAAGATGCACGGATTTCCCTTCTGGATATAGCAAAAAAGCTGCAGATGACGGCAGCAGGAGTAAAATATAAGCTTCGAAATTTAGAGAAAAACAATGTCATCGTCGCGTATAAGCTCTTGCTGGATTATCGAAAGCTGGGCTACGAGTACTATAAAGTCGACTTAGAGTTAGAAGATGTTATGATTATCCCTGCACTGACAGAATTTATCTCCCGCCATCCTCACATCATCTACCGCGACATCGCTGTTGGTGGCAGTGATTTCGAGTTTGACTGCGAGTTGCGCAGCCAGGAAGAGTTCTATAAGCTGATCGATGAAATAAAAGCGCTTTTTCCCGGAAAAATACGGCAGTTCTTCTATTACAAGTCATTAAGGATCTACAAATATTCTTACTTCCCTGAAGAATTGAAGAAGACAATAGTTTAAATATTCCAGAAGTATTTCCTTCTTATGCAGAAAGAGCTGCTCATCCACTTCTGGAAAGGACAAGGCATTGACTCCAGAGTCATTGATGCGTTCTTGCGTGTTCCTCGGGAGTTTTTTGTAGCTCCGGATTTATATCGCCAAGCCTATGATGACATCCCTTTGCCAACTATCAGAAACCAGTCTCTTTCACAGCCAACGACAGTCATGCTCATGACTCATGCATTAAAGGTAGAGCAGGGGCATAAAATATTGGAGGTTGGTTCGGGAGTTGGATATCAAGCTAGCATCCTCTCTCGGCTTGTTGAAGACGGCAAGGTTATCACGACGGAAACCATTCCTGAGTTAGTGAGCATAGCCAAAAGAAACCTTCTTCAGCTGGGCTGCAGCAACACGTTAGTAGTAGAAACTGACGGCTCTCGGGGAGTTGAAGAAGAAGCTCCTTTTGATAGAGTGATGATCACTTGCGCTTGCCCGAAGATTCCAGAGCCGATTATTGAGCAAACAAAAGACGGCGGCATTATCATCGCTCCTGTTGGAGATAAAGCATCACAGACTCTTGTGAGGGCTACGAAGATAGGGAAACGGCTGGACTTAGAATTTTTAGGGCCATTTACCTTCGTGCCCATGCAGGGGAAGTATGGATTTGAGTGAAAACTTTAATAAAGATCTTCTTTTCTCCTGCTACAATGACACACACAACCCAAGAATTGGCTACTTTCTGCAAGCAGAAAGGCTTTATCTATCCTAGTTCCGAAATCTACGGAGGGTTGTCTGGGTTTTATGATTATGGCCATTTAGGAACTCGTCTGAAGCATAGTTTTGAAGATCTTTGGCGCAGGTACTTTTTGGGCTTAGGAGATAATTTTCATGAGCTGGAGACAGCAAATATCATGCATGAGAATGTCTTTCGCGCGTCTGGCCATATGGAAAACTTTATCGATCCTGTCGTAAATTGTTCTAAATGTGAGTTCAGCGAACGGGCAGACCATTTCCTGCAGGCTCATCTTCATCAGCGAGTGGAAGGATTGTCTGCAGAAGAATATACGAAACTAGTCCAAAAGCATAAGCTGCTCTGCCCCCAATGCAAAGCTCCTCTAAAACCGGTTGCTGTCGTGAACATGATGTTTCCTATCGACTTAGGGGTCAGCGGAAAATCAAAAGCATATCTTCGCCCGGAAACAGCACAAAGCCCTTATGTGAATTTCAAAGCTCAGTATGAACTGCTGAGGAAAAAGTTGCCGTTAGGCCTGGCTTTAGTTGGAAGAGCATATAGGAATGAAATCTCTCCCAGAAATCTGACGTTACGGCAACGAGAATTCACTCAGGCGGAACTGCAGATCTTTTTTAATCCGGAAAATATTGGCAAACACAAAGATTTTTCTTTGGTAAAAGAGTATCCTCTGCGGACGCTTCTCGTAACAGACAGGAAAAAGAACCAGGTGGTGCAGCGGTCTGCGCAAGAGTTAGTAGATCAAGGACTTCCGGAGTTCTATGTCTATCATCTGGTAAAGATCCAGCAATTCTATGTTGAAGAGTTGGGCATACCTCCAGAAAAATTCAGGCTGTATCAATTAAGCGATCAGGAAAAAGCGTTCTATAACAAATATCATTTTGATCTGGAAATAGAATTGAATGAACACGGCTTTACGGAAGTAGGCGGCCTGCATTACCGCACAGACCATGATTTATCTGGACATCAGCGCGTCTCTAAGGAAAATATGGAAGTGCTTGATGAAGAATCAGGCAGGAAGTTTATCCCCCATGTCTTAGAGCTAAGCTTTGGTGTTGACCGCCACGTCTATGCTTTACTTGATTTAAGCTATGAGAACAGCAAAGAGAGAGGCAATATCGTCTTGCATTTACCAGAGAGATTAACTCCATTCTTCTGCGCCATATTCCCTTTGGTCAAGAATAAGCCGGAGGTTGTGGCAAAAGCAGAGGAAGTACTCGCTCTTCTGAAGAAGCAGTTCTCTTGTTTTTATGACACTACTGGATCGATCGGCAGGAGATATGCCAGAGCAGATGAAAGTGGGATCAAATACTGCATTACGATTGATTTTGAGAGCCTGGATGATGGCTGCGTAACAATCAGAGATAGGGATTCTACGAAACAAGAACGGGTAAAGATTGCTCAGCTGGCAGGAAAGCTGCAGGGGTTGTATTCAAGGTAATTCCTTCTTTTCTTTGTATTTCTCTTTCTCTTCTTCTCCTTTGTTTTCTTCTCCGTACGTATTTCGTTTGATAAAAGAAAATAATGGCAGGTCGTAAAATCCAGCGAGACTTCATGTAAGAAGTAGCTGAATGAGTGAAAGTCTAAGTAAATAGTCTCGCAACTAGACTTATCTTACGAAGTCCTTAATGGATTTTACCTCTTGACCTTGCCATAATTTTCAACAGAACGAAATACGTACTCTTCTCCGTAATCTTTATATATCTCTCTCCCCAGCTTTATGATATGGAACGAGGTCCGCTTACGGCATTTTTTATCTACGTTGTTATTGTTGTTAGCGGCCTTATCACTTTTTATCTTGTCGCTCCCGAGGATTATCGCACCTATTTCTTCTTACCTTTGGTGGCAGCTGTTACCGTCATTGGCGTTCTTCTCTTAGTCTGGGCTCTTCATTCTACGCCGGAAACATTAAGGAGAAAAATCAACCATCTATTGAAGATCATCTTTTATGAGACATTAGAGGTTCTGAAAGTGCATTACATGGACATCCTTAATCTTTACCTGAAGCTCTCGGACAAGCACAAGCCAAAGTTCTATCCGAAAATAGTGGATATCAAAGAAAAACTGGAATCTCATTTTCAGACGGAGAAGAATGTAAGGACCCTCCTCCATCAGGCAGAAGGCAAGGCTTTAGCAGACATCAAAAAAATTTATGATGAGTTGTATCAAGAATTCAACAAACTGCCGCATAAGGTGCAGGGCCAATATTATGCTCATCTTGTTCATCTGCGGCAGAAGATGGAGAAAGGAAATTAAGTTTAATAATGAGGATTTTTTTTGGAGTGGGATATTTAGTCGCGACCATCGAAAAGATTATAAAACCTTTATTCAGACCACTTTATACTATTAATAGGAGGAAACGTATCATGGAAATTAAAGATCTTAAGGCTAATACTGGAAACGTAGACATTGTTGCTAATGTTGTGGAGAAAGAGACTGCAAGAAGCTTCGAGAAGTTTGGCAAGCAAGGAAGAGTCTGCAAGGCAAAACTTCGTGATGAGACTGGTGAAGTGAAATTAACCCTTTGGAATGAAGATGTGGATAAAGTGAACGTTGGCGACAAGATCCACTTGCAGAATGGCTGGTGTTCTGAATATCAAGGAGAAACACAGCTATCCTCTGGAAAGTTTGGCAAGATTGAAGTTGTCGGAAAAGCTGCTGCTGTTGAAAAAGCAACGAAGAGCAAAGCAGCTCCACAGATGTTCACTAATGATCCTGGAATATTGAATCCTCAAGCTCCGGAAGGTTCTGAAGAACAAGATGAAGACGAAGTTTCTATGGAAGACATGGAAGAAGATGTTGATTAGATAAAGATGAAATGAAGATTAGATGCTGATTGGATATCAAGCAGATGAAGATGATAATTGTCCTTTCAATTTGTTATCTCTCCCAATCCCGCGAATCGCAAATATTTATATAATAACTTCCTTTTAGTTCACGAATGAAGCTGTTACCATCATTGAAGCAAAAGAAGAGGTATGTCTTATTTGAGATAAAGCCTATGTCTGCAGAGAAGGATAAGATGTTCTCCTTCACAGATGTCCAGCAGGAAGTTGATCATGCCCTTTTGCTCTTCCTCGGGAAATTAGGCTTAGCCAAGGCTGTTCCTTTGCTGGTAAAAGAGCAGTATGGTGAAAATAAGCTTACGATAAAAGTCAATCACCAATATGTTGATGAAGTGAAATCAGCTTTGCTATTCATCAAAAGTATTAAAAATAGCCCTGTAATTGTACGGTCTATAACAACATCAGGCACATTAAAGAAATTAAAAAAGGCAGGTGAGGTACCATGAATCCAAGCAAACAGATGATGAAAGAGATGGGTTACGATCGTTCTATAACGATGTTTTCTCCTGACGGAAGATTACTGCAGGTAGAATATGCAAAAAAGACGGTGAAGCAGGGCTCTACCGCTTTAGCCATAGCATGTAAAGACGGCGTCGTCTTTGTTGCCGATAAGAGGGTAACCTCAAAGTTATTGGTTCCATAAGCTATCGAGAAGATGTTTCGGATCGATGACCATATAGGTGTTGCCGCCTCAGGGATCATCTCTGATGCTAGAGTTTTAGTCGACCGCTCCCAATTACGAGCCCAGCAGCATGCTGTCACCTATGATTCAAAGATCGATGTCCTGTCTATCGTCAAAGAGATGTGCGACTTGAAACAGATCTGTACCCAGTCTGCCGGCCTTCGGCCATTTGGTGTTTCCCTGTTGGTAGGGGGAGTGGAGGAAGATGGCACGGTAAAATTATTTTTGACAGAGCCGTATGGGTTATACTTCCAGTACCGCGCAGCAGCCATAGGAGAAGGAGAAGCGGAAGTTGAAGACTTCTTGCAGAAAAAGTACCGAGAGAATATTACCGTCGATGAAGGGTTGAAATTAGGATTGCAGGCGATGAAAGAGTATCTGAAGGAAGCTTTTAATGTTCAGCGTGTTGATGCTGCCTACATCAAGGCTAGCAAGCAGCGCTTTACCAAGCTGACGGATAATGAGATCAAGAATCTCATCAAGTGATTAGCCCGAAAATCAGCGGGATATCCCGAAAACTCAGCGAACATTTATATATTTATGAATTCTCTTTTTTAGTTCATGGATGAGGGTAGATGGGATACATATGCTGAACGATATCATCAGGAGATCGTCAGCCCTTTTTTTCCAGGGGTGAAAAACCCCCTTCTTGCAGAATTAAAGAACGTGGAACAGAGCAGAGAGAAAAAAGTTGCAGAGTTTGGCTGCGGTCATTTTGAGATGGGTCCTCTCCTTGCTCAATCATTCAAGGAAGTCTATGCCAGTGATTTCTCGACGAAGATGGTCGAGATTGCCAAAACACGCCATGGTCATTTTCCCAACGTTTCTATCATCAAAGAAGATATGTCTCGCTTATCTCATAAAAACAGTTTTGACCTTGTCATCAGCGTCAATTCTCTGATCATGCCTTCAGAGAGGATGGTCAGGAATGCCTTAGCTGGCTTTTATGATGCCCTCAAGAGCGGCGGAGACCTCTTCCTTATCGTGCCTTCGATGGAAGGGGTATTATACCATGGCTTGCTGCTGTTTGAGAAAGAGATGTCTCAAAAAAACGAGTCGGTCGCAAAGAGAGTGAGCAAGATAAAGTTTGAAAAAAAGAAATATGACCTCTTCTTTGGCTACTATAAAGACGGCCGTGACGTGCAGAAGTTCTATTACCATCATGAGATACAATTCCTGCTGCGGAAAGCAGGATTTACCAATATCACCATCGAGAAAGTGCTATATCCCTGGGGAGAAGACGTGAGCGGCTATGAGAATTTCTATGGCGAAGAGCCGATGTGGGATTGGTTTGTCAAGGCGAAGAAGTAATTACGCTAGTTTCTGGTACTACCCATCAAAAATCTTCTCTTCCCTCTGCTTAAGCAGTTGACATACTTCACATACCATGACTTCGGATTTTTCACGATGGTCAACGCATTCTTTGTTGAAGGAACCCGTAGATGATTCCCCTCAGCATCGAGGAAGACAGCATATCCTCCACTAATATCATCCCCCTCATCAAGATTAAAGAGAGCATATGTCCCTTTTTTTAG
Source organism: Candidatus Nanoarchaeia archaeon (assembly GCA_035289385.1). Classification (GTDB taxonomy): domain Archaea; phylum Nanobdellota; class Nanobdellia; order Woesearchaeales; family GW2011-AR9; genus JACOZM01. Next base: position 6,525 of record DATDXI010000008.1, read on the forward strand.
GCTAGTATGATCATTCCTGATCAGATAATCTCCTCGAGAAAACTCCATAGCTTTCCAGGGGATGCGTCTTCCAACGATCTTCTGGAGAAAGCCATCATGCCAAGAGAAAGATGATTCAGCATAAACCCCTTGTAATACTTTGTTTACCTTTTTAGCGGGAGATTTTTTTCTCCGTTTCAATTCTTTTAGCTCTTCCTTTTCCAAGAAATCAAAGAGGATGATGAAGCCTTCTCTTTCTAAAACACTTTTGATCTCCTGTTCTTTTCTTACGTACCATGGATTAACCATAAAACCACCCTGTCAATGCCCATCGCTCTCCGGAATGAATCTCTTCGATAGAATGGATTGATTTTTCAGAAACTTCAAATAATGCCAGGCTTCCTTGTTGGGGATAAATCTTCTTTGCTACCTTGTTCCGCTGAAAGAGTTGCAATGCCCCACCTTCTTTCTCTGATAAGGTGTTAAGAAACAAAATAAAAGCAATTTTCCTTCCTTCTAATCGATCATCATGGGGAAGGAGATGGTTCGTCTTTCTATAAAGAGAGCCGAATAAATAGATTTTGGAGGAAATCTTGATGCCAGTCATCTCTAAAATCTGCTGCTTCCACTCTTTCGACTGAAACTTCTCTATTAGCAAAGAAAACGCAGGGTTCTCTTTCAGTTCTCCTGTCTGCCACAGGGTAAAGAGATCAGAATCTTTTAAAGAAAAGGGCTCTTGTTTGAGGGAGGAAAGCAGCTGGTGTATTTTATCTTTTGGCAGGAAGTTGGAAATAACACCATAAGGAAATGGCTTTGCTGTGGTAAAAGAAACACGGTGAGAAGTTTTGCTGGCAGCCATAAGCATCCTTTTTTCTCCTCATTTAAGTACTTTTTGCTTAGCTTCATAACCCTCATTTCCCTCCAAAAACCTTATAAATAGCTTTCAAATATAAGCAAAAGCGTGAGAAAACTGGAGAGTTCCGCTACATTACCAATATATCTCACCTAAAGCGGAAAGATTAGAAAATGAGTGGATTAACAGTTCAAAATAGGGATATTGTCATTCCCGGCGAAGTGTTGGCTGAAGGCATGGATTTCCTGC
>DATDXI010000009.1:0-3540 GCA_035289385.1 Candidatus Nanoarchaeia archaeon
GAGGAATGAAATCAGGAGTAGTCATGGAACAGACTAAAATATCCCCCACAAAAAAATCTTCAGAACAGGATTTAACAATCCTCACTTTCCCTTGCGCTTTTCCCGGTGAAGCAGAAATGCCGACAAGACCATGCTCAGAAGAAGCTAATGGAACTTTGAAATCCTGCTTAAAGTCCTTATACATCTTATCCAATATTCTATTATAATCCACAAACCATAAGCCAAAATCTAGAGTAAAAACAGTTTCAAAATAGCCGCAGAGATATGGTCCGGCAAACGTTGCCTGCAGTTCCTGAGAGAGCTGCTGGCGTAAATAGATATCATCAACTTTCAATTTCTTCAAAATACCTTTCATATGGATCAAGGCATCTGCATCAGAAAGATTCCATGACGTGAAATCATAGGAAAACAGCATAGGCTTCTCCCCATCATAAAAGCCTTGAGTCAGCTGATAATGGCCGCCACGGATGATCTCTCCAAAAACGCCATTTGGAGTGACCACAAAAATAGTTGACCATTCTGTCTTTTCCGTATGAGGCATGAATTCTGCACGATAATTCTCTGGATGAATCGTCTGTTCCTTAAACCAAGCAAGAGCTTGGGCTATAGTATGCCCTCGGAAGCGTAATTTTGGCAGATCATCTTCCTTAGGGATCAAGCGCAGTGCGCAAAGTTCCGATGCTCGCTTGGCGACAAAACTCTGTAATCGGGAAGTTTCTTGTGCTAGTTCCACCGCCTCAAATTTTACCGGCTCATCAAAAGGAATGTTCAGATAACGCTGCAGCACTCGTAAACGTTCCCGCTTTTCATTATCCTCTCGGCGCATTTCCTCAGTAAGATGATGATCGATTTTCTCAAACCATTCGGTAAAAGAGATCTGCGTTCTCATATTCTTCTGATAAAATGATTTTTCGTCCATCTACTTCAACCTCAACAAGTAATTCAAAAACATACCCCCTTTAGGGCTTTTATTTTTGCTAAAATAAAGCAATTCAAAATCAGAAAAAAAATCTCTAACCTCTTGATCAGAATATAGAAAAAAATGTCGATGGTATCCATTATTTTCTACATAGTCTCCCTTTCCCTCCTTAACCGAAACATAGATAATCCCATTTTTCTTGAGAATCCTTTTAACACTATCTACAATATTTGGAATCCTATCTCCAGAAATATGTAATAAAGAAGCGCTTATCCAAATCCCATCAAACGTCTTATCAGGAAAAGACAGGTCGTTCATATCCATTACCTTCACTTCGAATCCTTGCTCTTTGCAGAGATTCACCATCCCTCGGGAAAAATCAATCCCCACTGCATCAAAACCTCTTTCCTGAAAGTATTGTAAGTGACTTCCTGTTCCACATCCAAGATCTAATATTTTCTTTCCTTTTAATTTCCTCAAAAAATAGTCAGCATATCTCTTTACTTCAGGAGTAAACCTCTCATCAAACCGTTTCTTAAATTCAAGTACATATCTATCATAAATCTCCTTATTGTCCATCTTAAAAGAAATTCCCCAGCCCTTTCTGAGCTAATTTTTTCTGCTGCTGCTTTAATGCTTCAAGCTTGCTTCGTACTCGCTCTTCACTAAAGTCATGTTTGGCAACTAACAGATCGATGATCTCTTTCTCCTGAATCTGTTTCCATTGCAGGGAATAGTCGTCAGTGACAGGGATAGTGGTGATGATAGAAAAAATATCTTTCCAATCTAAGTCAGGATAGTGCTTGTTCCATTCGACTTTATCAAATACTTCATCGGTAGGAACTTCTTTGACTAAGGCAAGAGCTTTTTTAGGTCCGATGCCCTTAATTCCTCCAGGATTATAGTCTGTTCCTACCAAGATGGCGATGACAATAAGCTTGTCTAACGTCAAGCCTAGCTCTGCCAAAACTTCTTTCAGAGAGATCAACTCAGGATGTACGGTAGTAAAGGCCATCTTTCCTGCTCTCTTCCTCTTTCCGGCAATAGAAAGATTTCTCACCAATAAAGGAGCAGAAAAGATAAGATTATCATAATCCTGGCTGATGACGGCATAAGCATCGCCTTTCTTGACCATATACGCTGCCTGCGCTTCTCCTTCCGAAGGAGCCTGCACGATAGGCAGCCCTAAAGCACGGATGACATTCTTGGCATCATCGATCATCTTCTTATCAAGAACAGCTGTCCGGGAAGCGAACTTTTTCATATCTTCTCTATTCCCAGCCTCTTCCGCTTCCTGGAATTTTAATGCCGCTTCTTTCTTGATGGCAGAACGCTTCTCCCAGGTCTTCCGTTTGATCTCGGGAGCTTTCCCGTCAAAGACAAACACTAACTTTAGGCCTTCTTCCATCAGCGATGTCACGCGGTTAAATAAGCCGATAAGATGAGAAGTGACGTTGCCGTGAGAATCTAATAAGGCAGACCCATCTTGCGCTCTTATAGTGGTAAGAAATTGGTAAAGCATGTTCATGGTGTCTACGGCCAGAATCTTGTCTTTAAGGTCCTTGATGGAAATTTCCTTCTTAACAACTAGTTCTTTAAATTGCAGGCCCATGTTCCACCTTCCTTACCGTAATATTCTCAAACGCACCAGATTCGATCATCTCTTGCGCTTTTTTATTTATTTCCGTTGAGTATAAAAATAACAGAGGCAATTTTTTCATCTGCGCTTCCATATAGGCAGCAGAAAGGTCTTTCTCATCACATCTCCCTTTATTTTTTGCCTTGCAGAAATACTTCATCTTCCCCACTGCCGTAGGAACTTCCAAGATAAAATTCAGCTCGGCATTCTTGCGCAGCGTCTCTTTCTGCTCTACCTTAATCCTTAATCCTGAAAAGAAACGCTCGAGCAAGGGTAAGAAAGGATCATCACCTTCAACCTTTTTCTTTGGTTTGACCTCTGCTTTCTTTACCGCATGTTTTTTTGCATCATGCTTCTGTCGTTCACTGGCAGGCTGGTGGTCCGTCTTCTCCTCAGGAAGAAAATGATCGGAAAGGAGAGATGGAGAGGAAAGAGTCTTTTGTCCAGATGACTCTGCCAGAAGATTGTTCCTATCATCTCCAGGAGAAGATCGTCCAAGAACTGCTGATGGCGAGGAGATGCTGTCTTGAGCAGGAGGTATGGTCATCAGCCCGGCTTGCTGTTGTAATGCTATCGGAAGTTCAGGAGAAACAGGTTTCTGCTCTGGGACTGTTTGTGTTTCTGCCTCACCATTTTTTTCGTTCAATAATCCTGCTATCCGCTTATTGGCTTCTTCGTCGGAAAGGAGATGCCATTTCCAAAATAATTCAGTCTGATCAAGATAATTCACCTGCAAGGGAATGGCAAAATCCTTTAATGACCTTAAGGCAACTCTCGTCAATAGATCCTGTTCCATCTCCCGCAGCATCCCTCTTTCCTTGATGATGTCCAGAACCATCAGATCTTTAGGATTGATGTTGCCGGCAGCAAAGGGGTAGAGCTGCTCTTCTTGGCCAGGCAGGTAATATAATGGTGATCCGCCAACTTTCAGCTTAGATATCTTTACTTTTCCCCGAGAAGCAAGGTCAGAAAGGTGAGCAGA
>DATDXI010000010.1:0-8974 GCA_035289385.1 Candidatus Nanoarchaeia archaeon
AGTTTTTCTGCCCGTTTGGGGTCAATCTTCATCTTGAGCAGCTGGTCAGAGAAGTTGCACGCTTTTTCGTACATCGTGTATCGGGCAGGATAGAGCTCTCTCTTGAACTCATTATATTCCTTAGAACTGACTACGGCAGGGGCTTTGGAAACATCTTCACCAAATTCTTTCTTGATCTTATCTTTGTACTTCTGCATCAATTCTTGATATTCCTGATCTTGCATCTACTTAACCTCTTTTTCTACCGACTTCTTTTAGACCTTAATCAAACATTGTTTAAAAATGTTGCCGTATCGTGGATCCAGTGGGAGGGTTAGCCCTCATTAGTAAATATTATCCTATTTTCGCATTTAAAAGCAAGCCAGTACTACTCAGGCAAGGCGAGACTTCCTCTGCTTTTTCTAACCAATTTTCCAACAAAATCTTTATAAATACTTAACGATAGTTAAGTTAAATCATGCCCGACGTAAAGAAGCAGCTTGCTGGTCTGGAGATCAGTAGGGAAATGTACGATGAAGTAAATAGCCATCAGGCTAAATTTGTAGCTAAGCCTGGCATCAATGAAGAGGTTGTGCGCTTGATTTCAGCGACGAAACAGGAACCGCAATGGATGCTGGATAAGCGACTGAAAGGCCTCGCATTATTCCAAGACACTCCTCTACCTTCCTGGGGGCCAAACTTAGCAAAATTAGACCTCAACAACATTGTTTACTTCGTCAATCCCAATGCTCAAGAAGCTACGTCCTGGGATGATGTTCCTGAAGAGATCAAGAAAACATTTGATCGCTTAGGCATTCCGGAAGCGGAAAAGAAAGCTCTTTCAGGAGTAGGAGCGCAATATGATTCAAGTGTTGTCTACCATAACATCGACAAGCTGCTGAAAGAAAAAGGGGTTATCTTTGAAAATATGGATACTGCCGTCCAGAAATATCCTGAGCTGGTAAAGAAGTATTTCATGACCTCTTGCATTCCCATCAATGACCATAAATTTATTATGCTTCATGCTGCCGTATGGAGCGGAGGGACGTTCATCTATGTGCCCAAAGGTGTGAAAGTAGACCTTCCACTACAAGCATACTTTAGGATGAATGAACAGCGCGGTGGCCAATTTGAGCATACGTTGATCATCGTCGATGAAGGCGCTGAATTGCATTATATCGAGGGCTGTAGTTCGCCCAGATACAGCCAGACTTCTTTACATGCCGGCTGTGTAGAGCTTCACATCTTACCTGGAGCGAAGATGACCTACTCTTCTATAGAAAACTGGAGCAAAAATGTCTTTAACCTCAATACGAAGAGGGCTATCGTCCATAAAAATTCCTCCGTCCGCTGGTTAAATGGAAATATGGGTTCTGCCGTTACGATGCTTTACCCTTGTTCTGTTCTCGTTGGTGAAGGTGCGAGGTCTGAAAGCTTAGGTATCGCTTTTGCCGGAGCTGGGCAGGATCAGGATACCGGGTCAAAAGTGATTCATGCTGCGCCAAATACTACGTCTATCATCAAGGCAAAAAGTATCTCTAAATCCGGTGGAATTTCTAGCTATAGGGGTTTAGTGAAAGTTACTCCAAATGCTATGCATGCAACATCTCACGTGCAATGTGATGCCTTGCTGCTTGATAATCTCTCTTCAACAAAAACGTATCCCACCATGAAAATAAACAACAATACGGTGAATATCGGCCATGAAGCTTCCGTCAGCAAAGTAGGAGAGGAACAGCTGTTCTATCTTCAGAGCAGAGGTTTAAGTGCGGAGCAAGCCATGCAGATGATCGTCTCTGGATTTATTGCGCCGGTCATCAAAGCCTTGCCGTTGGAATATGCTGTTGAGTTAAATAAATTGATCGAGCTGGAGGTGGAAGGATTATGAATGCTTCTGCTAAAGTAGTTCTTGATAAAGAAGTTCCCACGAAGGTAGTACTTGCTAACATAGTTCCTACCAAAGTAGCTTCTGCTAAAGTAATTCCTGTTAAGGTAATGCATATCACTAGCGGTGAAACGGTTCTTCAACAGCAGCCGGAGCATTCCTTGCTTGTTCGGCAAGGAGTGAAAGCAACCATCCTGTCAACAGCGATGCCGGAACAGAAATTCCATATCCTCATCGAAGAAGGAGCAGAAGTAGTTGTTTGTACCATCCATCAGCATTCGACATGCAAAAGCAGCAGCGATGTCCATAAAGATGCTCGCATCCAGTGGATAGATATCTTGCTTGATGATAGCAATCTTCAGCTCCAGACAAATCTATTAGAGTCAGGTGCAGAGGTATCTGCTTACCAAGCATTTCTAGGGTCAGCGGATATTCAAAGTGATGTTCTTCATGCTTCAGGCCATACCAAGAGCACGATGATCGCTAAAGGAATCTTGCAGAATGGTTTAGGAACATATCGTGGCACGATCACTATCCCTCAGCAATCTTCTGGATGTATTGCGCATCAGCGTTCTGACATGATCCTGCTAGACGATCAATCGAGAGGAGATGCTGTTCCTATCTTAGATGTGAGCAATGACGATGTGCAATGCTCTCATGGTGCTACTCTCGGTCAGATTGATGAGAGCAAGATATTTTACCTGGCTAGCAGAGGATTTACGGAAGATCAGGCCAAAAAGATGATTGTGGAAGGATTTCTCGCTTCTATCATCGAGCACGTGCCCAATGAATCCGTAAAGCAGGAGATCCAACAGCACTTGGAGAGAGGCCTTACTGGTGGAAAAGAAATGCGAATAGTTACGAATGGTGGATAACAGATGACACTAGTTGCAGAAAACATTAGATCAGAACGACAGGGGGAAAAGTTCCTCAAGACAAAGGCGAGTACTAGAAACGGGAATCACCATTTATCGGCTCTTCGCACAGCAGTACCTGACCTTACCACCTGCAGAAAAGATTTCCCTCTCTTAAAGAGCGGCATCATATACTTAGATAATGGTGCAACGACACAGAAGCCTCAAGCAGTTATTGATGCTATGAACAAGTATTACGAAGAAGAAAATGCTAATGTCCATCGTGGCATTTATGCCTTATCAGAGCAGGCAACACAGAACTATGAGCAAGCTCACCAAATTGTTGCTGATTTCATCAATGCTCAATTTGAAGAGATCATTTTCACCAAAGGGACGACGGAAAGCCTGAATCTCCTCGCTTCTTCTCTGGGAAAACTATTGCAGCCAGGAGATGAAATTTTGTTGACGGAGATGGAACATCATAGCAATATCGTTCCTTGGCAGCAAGTTGCTCAAGAGAGGCAGGCTATCTTAAAATATATCCCTCTGACCAAGCAAGGAACGTTAGATATGGCAAAGGCGAAGCAGTTGCTGACAAGAAAAACAAAAATAGTTTCCGTTGCGCATATGTCTAATGTTCTCGGCACAATCAACCCTGTCAAAGAATTGGCCCAGCTTGCTCATGGCCAAGGGGCAGTGATCATCGTTGATGCCGCGCAGTCTGTTCCTCATCTGCCAGTTGACGTTCAAGATCTTGATTGTGATTTCTTAGCCTTTTCTGGCCATAAGATGCTTGGTCCAACGGGGATAGGTGTACTTTACGGAAAGAAACAGCTGCTGGAAAAGCTTAACCCGTATCAGTTTGGTGGTGGGATGATCAAGGAAGTGACGTTTCAGCATTCTACGTGGAATGACCTACCTTGGAAATTTGAAGCAGGCACGCCAAATATCGCTGGCGCTCTCGGCTTAGCTGCTGCTATTACCTACTTGCAGAAGATAGGGATGAAAAATGTTGCCCGGCATGGCCAGGAATTAGTGCAGTATGCTTTGCAACAATTGTCTGCTCTTCCTGGTTTAACGATTCTCGGTCCAAGAGAACAGCGAGGCCCGCTCGTTTCTTTCACGCTGGAAGGTATCCATCCTCATGATATTGCTGATATTGCCGGAAGAAATAATGTGGCAGTCCGCGCCGGCCACCATTGTGCCATGCCTCTCCATTATAAGTTAGGGATTGCTGGCTCGACGAGAGCTTCGTTTTCCTTGTACAATACGAAAGATGACATTGATGCGTTAGCAGCTGTTCTCAAAAAAGTGAAAGAGGTATTTCAGTGATGGTTCCAGCAGATTTTTTTTCAGATAATGAACGTATTGCTGATCATCCCTTGACGGAGGAAGAAGAGCTCTATAAAGAAAATATTATCGATCATTATAAGCATCCGCGCCATCTTGGCAGATTAGGAAAGTATTCTTGCACTCATCTGGAACATAACCCTCTCTGCGGAGATCGTTTTCAAGTCTATTTATCTCTTGATGGGGAAAGAGTTACTGACGTTTCTTTTGAAGGGCAAGGCTGTGCCATAAGTATGGCTTCCATGTCGTTACTTTCTGAAAAAATAATGGGGATGTCTACTGTTGAGGTGCGGCGCTTAGGGCCCTGGGACATTTTTAATCTTCTGGGTATCAAGATTAGCCATACCAGAAGCAAGTGCGCTCTCTTATCGTTAAAGGCGGTTCAGCAAGCATTGGCACTTCAGCAGCAAAGCCAACAACCAATACCACAACTACTTCAACAACAAACACAACAATCCACTCAACAAACTCTCCCACAGCATCGACAACAAATTCCACAACCGCTTCAACAACTAACACCACCATTCACTCAGCAAAAAACTCAACGTCCAATTCCGGGAGAGAGAAAAACGAAGGAGGAAATATCATGGCTTTAGAGATTATTGATCTTCATGTTGCAGTACAAGGAAAAGAAGTCATCAAGGGAGTATCATTACAGTTTGAACAGGGAAAAGTTCATGCCCTGATGGGGCCTAATGGTTCTGGAAAAAGCACGTTAGCTCATGCTCTGATGGGTGATCCTCGTTATACAATAACTTCCGGAAAAATTATTCTTGACGGTAAAGACATTACGTTTGCTAAGCCGGAAGAGCGGGCTAAAGCAGGATTATTTTTATCCTTTCAATACCCTTCTGAAATACCGGGAGTAGCTATCAGCAGCTTTCTTCGTCTGGCGGTAAATAACTTTCGCCAGAAAGATCTTTCTGTTATAGAATTTCACAAGCTGCTGAAAGAAAAAATGGCTCAGCTGCACATCGATCCTTCGTTCAGTCGCCGTTCCTTAAATGAAGGGTTCTCTGGAGGAGAGAAGAAACGGGTAGAGATATTGCAGATGCTCTTGCTGGAGCCAGCTTATGCCTTGCTGGATGAGACGGATTCAGGATTAGATGTTGATGCCATAAAGATAGTTGCCGAGGGAATACAGCAGGCTAAGAAGAATAAAAGCAGCATGGGTGTTGTCGTTATAACTCACTATCATAAATTCTTGCAGTTTCTTCATCCCGATAAGGTTACTGTTTTGTTGAGTGGGAAAGTTATTGCTTCTGGTGGCTATGAATTAGCTCAGAAGATTGAACAGGAAGGGTTTGAGGTGTACTCATGATAAAAAAAGAACCACTAACAAAAGAACAGCTGATTGAACAAGTATTTAAGAAATATGAAGACCCAGAGCTGATGATCGATGTTTGGACATTAGGCTTGATCTATGAGATAAAGATTGAAGGAAATAAAGTTCACGTCCTGCTTACTTTTACCTCTCCTATGTGCCCGTTCGGCCCGCAGATGGTTGATGAGCTAACCTCGTTGATCAAAAAAGAAGGAGCTGCTGAGGTTGATATTAAGGTGACCTTTGAACCTCCCTGGCAGCCGAGCGAAGAATTGCGGGAGATGATGGGGGTTTAGGTAAAGATTATTAATATGGACATTTGAAGTGTGAAAAGACGGCAACTAGTAACCAAAAATAAAAATAACAAAAATGAAAAAAATAACGGAAACAAAAATGAGAGAGAAAGGCATCAAAGAGATCTACCTAGATTATGCTGCCTCTACTCCCGTCAGGGAAGAAGTGCAGAAAGCGATGCAGCCGTATTTCAGCAAAGAGTTTGGCAATCCTGGGAGCAGCCATTGTTCTGGACAGCGCGCAAAAGAAGCGGTTGATGCTGCCAGAAAAAGTGTTGCCCATCTCCTTGCTGCTCAGCCGGAAGAAATCATCTTTACAGGAAGCGCTACGGAAAGTGTCAATCTGGCCATCAAAGGTTTGGCTCGGGCATATAAATCAAAAGGGAAACATATCATCACTTCCAAAATAGAGCATGAAGCTGTTCTTTCTACCTGCAAGTATTTAGAGAAAGAGGAAGATTTTTCTGTCACCTATCTTGCCGTCGATACATACGGGCGAGTTTCTCCTGCTGAATTCCGAAAGGCAATTCGAAAAGATACTATTTTTGCTTCTATCATGTATGCCAATAATGAAATAGGCACTATCCAGCCAATTTCAGAACTTGCTGCTATTGCTCATGAAAGAAGTGTGTTCTTCCACACCGATGCCTGTCAAGCTGGTGGAGCATTATCTATCGATGTGCAAAATCTAGGAGTTGATCTCCTCACTTTGAATGGCAGTAAGATCTATGGCCCGAAAGGAGTTGGGGTCTTATATCTTAAATCAGGGATTCATCTTCATCCATTGATTCATGGTGGGGGTCAAGAGTTTGGTTTGCGCTCTGGAACATTGAATGTTCCTGCTATCATAGGATTTGCTACAGCACTTGAACTCGCACAAAAAGAGTGTATTCAGGAAAATAAGCGCCTGATCAGCTTGCGTGATTTGTTGATTACTCTGCTTCATAAAAAGATAAAGGGCATATCTCTCAACGGTCATCCACAGGAGCGTCTGCCAAATAATGTGAATATAGCTATCGATGGGGTTGATGGAGAAACCGTCTTGTCGTATCTGGATATGGCCGGAATATGCGCTTCTTCTGGCAGCGCTTGTTCTGCAGCTTCTAAAGAGCAAAGCCATGTCCTCTCTGCTTTAGGAACGGTGAATGAAAGCCAAGCGATCATCAGATTTACCTTGGGAAAAGAGACAACGAAAGAAGAGCTTAAAAAGGTCGCGGATATACTGACAGAGATCGTGGCATCGTTGAGAAAGATTAATACTTTGAAGAAGAGTAATGCCGGAATATCTCGTAGGGAGTTTATGGCATAAAATGGCACATCTACAGATCATGAAAGAAAAAGGACATTTAGATAAAGGACATTCTGATAAAGACATAGTCTTGCCGACAAAACATCCTCAAGAGATTGAAGTGTGGTATGTCATTCCTGCTATCCGTAAAGAGCTGGCGCTTGATTTAGTCAAGTCTGGCAAATCGCAGCGGGAAGTTGCTTCTTTATTAGGGATTACCGAATCAGCTATCTCCCAATATGTTCAGAAGAAACGGGCGAAAGACATTCCTTTACCTCCGGAAGCGAAAGAATTTATCAAGAAAGCAGCTCTCCATATTAAGGACCAGCGTTCTGCCTACCATCAGATTCATAAGATTAGCCAGTACATGAAAGAGTCTAAAGTGCTCTGCAAGATCCATAGCGCGGTAGAAGATGGCTTGGAAGGCTGTGATGTGTGTTATAATAATTAAAGAATGGCAAAATATAGATTTCTAGGCCTTGGCAAGGTGCAGAACTGATGAAGACGGCATTTATTTTTCATGGAACGGAAGGGTATCCTGAAGAGAATTGGTTTCCTTGGCTCAAGAAAGAACTGGAAAAAAGAGGATATCAGGTGATCGTTCCTCAATTTCCTTCTCAACCAAATGTTCCTGCAAAGATAGGGGAATGGTTTAAAGTTCTGAAGAAGTATGAAGAATATTTGACGGAAGAAAGTCTTTTGATAGGTCACAGTTTAGGAGGTATTTTTACGCTTCGAGTTCTAGAGAAATTAAAGAAACCTGTGAAAGCAGCTATCTTTGTTGGAACTCCGATAGGGGTTCATCCCATCCTTAATTATGATCGTGATAAGGCATTTAGCGGCTTTTCTTTTGATTGGAATTCTATCGTTAAGAAAGCTCAGCATTTTATCGTTTTCCATTCAGACGATGATCCTTACGTTGCTTTAGAGAATGGAAAACAGCTCGCTCACCATCTTCACGTTCCTCTGACCTTCGTGCCGAATGCCGGTCATTTCAATACTAAGTCTGGTTATAAGAAGTTTGAACTGTTGCTGGAGATGTTGGATAAGGTCTTTAAAGGGTAAATAGCTTCTGAATAGTCTATACTGGCTGAAAATGTCCACTAAGGTTATACGCTGTTTTAAGATATGCTTTAGCTATAGTTTCCCTATGGTTTCCCGGAGTAGCTTCGCTTTTTTCAGCTACAATCAATACATTATTGTCAGATGCTAGTGCGTCATTTCCTATGCTATCTCTCACCGTAATATGTTCTCGGACTCGAGATATATCAATCTCTTCAGGAAAGGTCGCAACCGTCCTAACTTCAAAACCAACTCTTTGTAACATCGAGGAATATTCTTCAAGCGTAAATGGATAATACTCTTCAGCGTATTCTGTGCTGGGATCATCAAATTGAAGTTTAGCAGCGAAATCAATAGCATCAGAAATGGGAAGAGTCACACCCTCATTGTCTCTTTCAAATTGAATTTTTCGAGGGGTCTGTTGGATATAGGTTTGGAATACTTGCTTCGCACGTGGAGATAACAACTCTACGTATGCCTGACCTTCTCTTTGAAATCCATCATAGATAATTATCCTTCCTCCCTGCTTTAATCCTTCGTAAATCCTTTCAAATAATTGAAAAACTTCTTCAGGACCATAAAAGCTTTCAATCTCATGAACGATTGAAGCTAATATTACACTTTCATAAAAGCTGGATGTGATCTCCATCTTGGTGATGTCTGTTCTCGCTAAACAAACAACGGGTTTAGTTGCCTCTTCACTATCTGTAAACAGTTCTTCGGCGGCAAAACCAAAAAATGTTGGTGAATATTCCACACCCACTAGAAGTTCTAAATCAGGCCTAGCTTTACGAAGTAATCTTAAGAATCCCCCGGAACCACTTCCTAATTCAAGTACAGCTGGCCCTCTAACATAGGGAAGTATTTTATTCCTGTCTGCTAGATGCTCATCGGAAGTTAATCCTCTTCTTAGGGATTCAACTTGTTCCGGAGTCCGGT
>DATDXI010000011.1:0-8554 GCA_035289385.1 Candidatus Nanoarchaeia archaeon
CTTCTTCGCCGTGAGTTCAGGCGATTTTGTAAACTGGTAAAGCTTAGCATCACCCACTGATTTTGCGGATAAAAATCGCCTCGTTTTCTTTTCTGACGAAGCTATTAGCTGAACTCACCTCTTGGCGATGAAGAAGATGAATCCTCTTAAAGCTAAACAAATACATTTTTTTTACTTGATGAGAATATAATGTTCTTTGATTAGAAGTCGAGAGTAAATCCTCCTCTACCACTATTTCTCCCACCAGAATAGCCTCTGTCCATTCTTGCTCTAGGGCTAGAGTGATGGTGGGAAGGTGCTTGCCTTTCTTCTCTTGGTGAGAATGTCAAGATGGTATCTTGAACTTCTTGTCGAGGATTATCCGTGCCAAAATAACCATAACTACCCTTCAGCAAGTCATCAGCTGCAGAAAAAGGCTGTACATGGAGTTGTTCACGGGGAACGGCTACTATTGCTGCCAGTTCTTCTGCGGAGTGTTGAGTTGAAAAAATAGCATAAGAAACTGTTCTGGCTCTTCCCGGGATAATTCTCCCGTGGGCAATGGCTTTTGCGGCGATAAGACTAGACAGGTCTCCACGCCCTGCTACAACAACAGCATGACTACCAGCAGTTCCGTAACTGGCGTTATCAGAAATGATCATCGTTGCGGTGGGGGGAACATAACTCCCCTCGCTTGCTCCTGCTTCATGAAGCAGATAATCAATAACTCTGATATTTAGTGCCAGCTTTGAAACATCTCCTGCAGCAGAACCACTAAATGCCCGGCTAATCATTTGCTGTGGGGAAATTCCAGTAATGGTTGCCAAGGTTTCAGAAGGAACTCCTCTGACTAAGGTGCTTGGCCGTCCGTTTCCAGGAAAAGAGCCATCAACATCTACTCTTGCTTGCTCGAGCCTATCTTGAAGTGTAGCCAGGCTCATTCTCGAATATACCAGCGCTTCGTTTTTGGCAGAATCATGGATAACAGCATAAGCGAGAGGACTTTGAGGGCGCTGAGCTGATGCCCATCTTTCCCGTTGATAAACATCATGCTCCGGTAGAGCTCTATCATCTTCCTCTGCTTGTCTAAATTGCACCTGTTCCTGTTCTGGACGATGTGGTTTATCTATTGTCCTACCAATCTGTGAGCGATATTTATTTTGATGTGGATGCTTCGTTTCCCTATTTTTTTTTGCCATAGTTGTGCCCTCTATAATTCTCTTCTATCTCTGTCATCAATCATCTCTTCAGAGAAGAATACTCATTACTTTGCAACAAAACTCCACAACCCCTTACAACAAAACTCCACTAACTTGTCCTTCCTGACCTGGTCGGGAAGTTATTCTTGCTTTGCCTAATTTTGTCTCTACAATTGCTCCTTTCGTGAGAATATTTCTTCGGACTAAGTTAGGGTTAGCTGGATTCTCAACGACGTTTAGAATTTCTGTTTTTACCGTCTTTCCTTTTTTGTCTGCAACATTCATCTGGTTGCCGGAGATCAATGATCGTTTTTTGTGGCCGCCGGGAACTCTTCTTACGCGAACTCTGCTCTCTGCGCCAAGCCTGGTCATAGCGGAGAAACCAGCTAATTCTGTCTTTCTTTTTCCCCGTGACGGCCTATATAAGCCGCCGGATACTTTCCTGATGGACCTTTGTTGTGATCGTGCCATAACTTTGTAAAGTTATCATCAAATGTACGGGATGCGCTTCGCTTACCCCTACACTGAACAGATAACATATCCTCCGTGTTTTCTTCTGATTTTAAGGGTAGTTTTTAAAGATTTCTCTTTTTCGCTGTACTTCTTTTTCGGTGATTGCTTCCTGTCTTCCTGCCGTTTCCATTAAAAATCATCTCTTTGAGCTTGCTTTTACCGTTCCATTCCAAGGCATGCTCTAAAACTTGAGTGATAGATTCTACGGGAATAATCTTTACTAACTTCAGTTTCTCTGAATCTAAGACGATATCCTGTAGGTTTGCTTTGGGCACAAGGATAGTCTTGATGCCAACTTCAATCGCCGCTTCCACTTTTGACGAGACTCCACCGACGGGAAGAACCTCTCCGCGAACCGATAAAGAGCCGGTCATGGCTACCGTCTGTTTGACGGGAATATTTTTTAATGCAGAAATGATGGCAGTTGCCACGGCAATGGATGCAGAATCTCCTTCCACTCCTTCATAGGTCTGCAGGAACTGGACATAAATATCTTTTGTCTCCTTGATGTCTTCTCCAAATAATTTCATGATGATAGCAGAGACGTTCTTTACTGCTTCCTTGGCAATCTCTCCTAATTTTCCGGTAGCGATGATCTCTGATTTTTTCCCTCCAGGCGTCACTTCTGCTTCTATGGGCAGCAAGATTCCGGAATATGCCGATCCTCCTCCGATAACAGCTAATCCATTGACTCGGCCTACCTGCTGTCCTGATGTGACGATGACGTCATACTCTTTCTTTCTCTCGACGAATTGGTCCGCTATCTGCTGTTCCAGAGGACGGGCAACCATTTTTGCCGCTTCGACATGTTCTTTCAAGACGTATGGTGCTTTCCTTTCTTTAGCGATATCTCCGGCTGCTCTCACTAGACCACCAAGACCACGAAGATGGAGTGTCAGATGTCCTTTTCTATTTGCTCGCCGTCGAGCTTCTTCGATGATCATCCTGATGGCCGGCAAAGAAAAATGAGGGATGTGTTTATTCTCTTTTTCCACTTCCTGGGCGATGAATCTAGCAATTTTTAACCTGTTTTGAGGGGTATCGAGCATGGTCTCTTTCATATACACTTCATAACCATATCCTCTGATCCTGGATCTCAGTGCAGGATGCATATTCTTGATCGTCTCAAAATTTCCCGCAGCTACTAACACAAAATCGCAAGGAACCGCTTCTGTCCTGACCATAGCTCCTGCTGACCGTTCTGATTGGCCGGTGATGGGGAATTTCCGTTCTTGTAATGCGGACAATAATTCCTGCTGTGTTCTGGGATCTAAGGTAGCTATTTCGTCGATAAATATAACTCCTAGGTGCGCTTTATGGATCATCCCGGCAACTACACGTTGATTTGCTGGTGTTCCTAACCCTCCCGATTGGAACGGGTCGTGAAGGACATCTCCCAATAATGCTCCGGCATGTGCTCCCGTAGCATCATAGAATGGCGCTAGCTTCTGGTTAAAATTATCAACGATAACTTTTGGCACTATTGTTGAAGATTGCTTAAACATCCTTGGGCCCATGCTGAGCATGATGGCAAAAGCAGCTAAGAAAAGCATGCCTCCTAAGAAGAAAGCGGTGAACATCAAGTCAGAATTATAATAATGCCTTACCCACCAAGGGGCAATCAATGTGAAAATAGCGACGATAAATAATAAGAAATTATTGTTTTTTAATACTTTCTGGGAATCAAAGGTATATCTCTTGGCTTCTTCTCTTCCCGTCCCAGCAGGAAGCTCTTTGATCAACGGCTTGTTTTCATCATTGGGGTTAGGGTACGCTAAAATGTCTTTTAAGTCAGAGTTGGGGAGAAGTTCTGCTAAAGCTAATCCGAGCATGCTTTTTCCCGTTCCTGGCTCGCCGATCAAGAGGACGTGCCTTCGCTGCTGTGCTGCTTTCTTGATGATCTCTACAGCATGGTCCTGTCCTAGGACTTGGTCTACAATGCTCTTGGGAACCTTAATATTCTCTGTCGTTTTCATGGGTAAATGCTGTTGGAGAACACCTGCACTCTTTTAGCTATCCATTTCCTAGTGCTTTATAAAAAGATTGTGGAAGAATTTGTGTTGTCTGCTGTTTTATGTTCTATCAGCTGGTTTAAGAAGTGGGGCTTTTTTTTAGCTTCACGAAAATCTCATCAAAGGCCTGCTTCTGGGATGTTTCTACTTTCTGCTCATTTTCCAGATGTAAGAGAGGGATGAAAGTGTATACTTTTTCTTTTTTCCCAGCTCTCGGCGGGAGAAGCTTGGTGAAAGTAAGCTCCTTCCCTTCTTCTTTTGTCGTGTAATAGGTTATCTTATGATACAGATCCCTGATGACGCCCATGATATCGATGCCTTTCTTGGGCATCTCAAAGTTGATGGGTCTCTGCTGGTTTAAGATGCGCCGCTTCGTGGCCATCGCTTGCTGTAATGCTTTCACTAAGTCATGGATAGACACTTTTCTGTTCCTCGGCTGCGGGTTTTTGGGGATGAGATGATATTTTTGACGGATCCTTTGACCATTCTCATTGATAAACTCTTCAAAGAAATCATCTTCTCCTTCATCGGGGTTCAATAACGCATCAAGCTTGGCAAAGTCGTTATCTACGAGATGGCTTGATTTTATCTTCAGCAGGAAGGCAGCTGCCAGCAGGATCTTTCCGGAGATTCTTAAGTCCAATTCCTGCATCTTCTTGATGACATCAATATATTTTTGGGTAAGAAGAGTGATGTTGACGTCCCAGGGATCCATCTGTTCGCTGTTTACCAGATCCATAAGGATAGCTTTCCAGCTGACTTCTTCCTGTTCCAATAATAAGTCAAAGACCTGTTGTTGCATCGTAGAGAGAGGAAACTTGCTGTGTTTTTAAAGATAATGATTTTAAAGATAATGATTTTAAAGATAATGATTTTAAAGATAATGATTTTAAAGAGGGATTTTTATCAATCTCTTTTCTCCTCTTAAGACCACCAAAGAAGAAATTATGGTAATTGTGTGTATCTGTCTTTTGATATTTTTCTGGCTATTGCTAGTCTCGTTTTTGCTTCTTCGGTAAGTTCTTCTTCAACCATAAAATCTTCATTATTTTATTGGTTATATTCTTTTCGGCGATTTCTTGTTAAAAGAAAAATGGACCCTGCCGCCAGTTACACTAGGCGAGTCGTCTCCAAGTAAGATTTCTCTGCGTTCAATCTCACGATAATGGGGGTTAACTGTAAAAAAGATAAAGAAATGGTGGGCCCAGCCGGACTCGAACCGGCGACATCCGCCTTGTAAGGGCAGCATCATAGCCATTGTCCATCCCTTCAGGGATTCTAGACCATGGGCCCGATAAAGGTTACTTCAACCAAACAGTTTAAAAAGTTTCTGGTAACATTTTTATAATGCACCTCTCAGCAGATATTTATGATTGAAGCGCGTGCCAGCATAGATAGTGCCAAGCAAGTCATTTCTATCCTCAAAAAATTAAAAGCTGAACTAAAAGGAACATATTCCTTTCACGATATTATTTTTGTTCCGAAAGATAGCGAAAGATCTCTCAATGATGGATTTGTGAGAGTTCGTGTGTATAAGACTAACAACTGGGACCAAAAGAACGTGGTGGTTACTCAGAAAGAAACGATTATTCATCAGAAGGGCAAAGAGAGCAAGATCCTTTTCAGAAAGGAATTTGATACAAAAGAGGAAGCTTTTTTGTTTGTTAATAAGAAGTATGGCTTGGATTTTCAACAAAGCATGGAGTTTGACCTTTCCGGAGAAGAATATCAGCTCGGCTCTGCACGGTTATTTATCGATACCATTCAATATCTTGGCCCTACCGTCGAGATTGTTGTGAAAGATGAGCGAGAGTTGCCTCATCTCCTGAAGATGATAAAGGTCAAAGAGGTGTTTCAAGACTGTGTTCCAGAGAAAATCCGGAAAATAAAGATGGAGGAGCTAGGTGAAGCAAAGAAACATTCCTCTATCTACAATCCAGCAGAAGACTCGTATCTACTGAAAGGGTGCATCGAAAAGTTTGCGGAAGGAAGAGTTTTGGATATGGGTACCGGTTCAGGAATTCTTGCCTTTACTGCCTTAGACCATCCATATGTCAGTGAAGTGGTTGCCGTTGACATAAATCCTGAAGCCATTTTGCAGCTCAAGAAAGAGATCAAGGAAAAGCATCTGCGGAGGATTACTGCTCTCGTCAGCGATCTCTTTTCTGATGTTCAGGGAAAATTTAATGTCATTCTCTTTAATCCTCCGTACTTGCCTCAAGATAAAGGTATTGAAGATGTTGCCTTATATGGGGGGAAGAAAGGTTGGGAAATCGCTCAGAAGTTCTTTGAGCATGCTTCTCATCATCTGGTGCAGGATGGAAAAATTCTGTTTTTGTTTTCTTCTCTCACGGGAAAAGAAAAGATAGAAGATATCATCAAGAGTTATCTTTTCCAATTTCAAGAGATTGCCAAGGAGAAGCTGCCTCAATTTGAAGAGTTGTATGTATATATGGTTGAAAAAAGCCCATTGCTTCGGGAGTTGGAGAAGAAAAATGTTGAACAGATCAGGTATTTTACTCATGGTAAACGGGGTAGTATCTTTCGGGGGGAGATCGACCGGAGCAAACTGGTCAAGACTCATTTTCCTGGCAAGAAAGATATTCAACAAGTTATCATCAAAATCAAGCGGGAAGAATCGGATGCCATAGGGAGGATCGCCAATGAAGTCAAATGGCTGACTGCCCTTAACCTATATAATATAGGGCCTCGGCTGTTGTTTTCCGGGGAAGGCTATTTTGTCACTTCTTTTATTGAAGGGATGTTCATCATGGAATGGATAGCTTCTCATCGTTCAGCAGAGGTCAAGAAAGTGCTGCACAATGTCCTGCAGCAATGTTTTGTCATGGATACGAAGAAGGTGAATAAGGAAGAGATGCATCACCCTTTGAAACATATTGTTGTTGATCCTAATAATAGGCCCATTCTCCTAGATTTCGAGCGCTGTGCACATGCGGAGAAGCCTCATAACGTCACTCAATTCATAGAATTTATCTGTCGCATGAAGAAGGAATTGGAAGGAAAAGGCATCTCTGTTCCTGTTGTGGAGCTTCGGGAGCTGTCAAAACAGTATAAAGAAGAGATGACCAAGGAGAATTTGAATTGGATGATAGAACAGATATGCTGAAGCATTGATTTATCTAAACATGAACTTCTATGTTCTTATCCAATTCTTCCATGGACTTTAATTTCTTAAGAAGTAACGTATCATACAATTCAACCAACTGTTTTACAGCGATGTTTTGTTGATTTAGTTTGTAAAGAGTTGCTCTTCCAATTTTTCTTGTTTTTACGACAATCCCTAATTCTAAAAGCTTAGGGACTAATGTATTTAAGGTTCCCCAACTTACCCCTGCATGAAGTAAGTCAGTTAAAGTATAATCAAATTCTCTCCCTTCTATCAAGTATTGCAATATCCTCATTCGTGGATTATCTCCCACATGTTCTAAAAACACGGATTCCTCGGTCATACAACCTCTGAAACTTTTACCTATTTAAATCTTTTGTTATTATATATCGATGTACAAAAAGGTAAGGAAATGATTATTAATAAGTTATCTGCCGTTTAGCTTATGGATGAGATAGATGTTTTGAAAAAGTTAGTTCTTCAAAAATTAATACGTGGCAATGTTTGGGGTGGAAAGCATACACCTCTGGAGTTTTTGACCAAAGGAGTTCCAGAACATTATCGTAACATGCACAAAGGAAAAAAGGCAGTGGAGAAAGCTTTGAAAGAGTTAACAAATGATGGATGGATAATTATCTTATCAAAGAGAACGGGTAGTGGGTCTGATGATCATGTTTCTTTGAATCCACGAAGAGTGAGTGAGATTCGACAGTTTCTGGCACAATCATAATAAGGTGATAGATTTCTCTGACCTTCATTATATTTAATAAAATTCCGTTTCTCCATTCACATGGATACCCTGCTTCAACTCTACTGGTCTCCAACTGTCCTGTACCAGCTCTGCGCCCAGCCATTTGGCTAACTCTTTAGGATTTCCTATTGTTGCTGACAAGCCGATGATCTGGGGGCTGATGATCGTTTTCAGCAAAGTAAGGATGATTTCCAACGTCGGGCCTCTCGTAGGATCGTTCAGCAGATGGATCTCGTCAACGATGATGGTCTTAATATAATAGATCCAGTCTGCCTTATGGCGCAGCAAGGAATCAAGCTTTTCTGAAGTGAGGATGATAAGATCATAGTTGGCAAGGTAAGGTGAAGGGGAATCGATGTCTCCAATAGAGATTGTCGTTTTGTATTCTGTTTTCTCCAACAGCCGTTTGAATTCTTTGAACTTTTCATTGGCCAGGGCTTTGAGCGGAACGACATAGATCGCTTTTCCCTGCTTCAGCTGGTTGCAGATGGCCATCGAAGCAACTAACGTTTTTCCAGAAGCGGTGGGAGCGCAGATCAGCAAGGACTTCCCTTCCAGCAAGCCGGCAGCAAGAGCTTTCTCTTGGATAGGAGTCAATGAGGGATAGGAAGCATAGTGGTTTTTGAAGAAGTCCGGGAGAGGAAGGGAAGCTATCTGCATCTTTTGGTCGGGTGAGTGTATCATCATTTCTTCTCTTGAGGTATCTGAATTAAGTTCTATTAAAATAGTGGCTTGGTCAAGAGGTAAAACCCATTAATGACTTCGTAAGATGATGTTACTTGCCTGACAATATGCTTAAATGAACACATTATCATTGCCGTTATTCATGATGTCAGGCTGGATTTTCCGTTGACCTGAGCGAGCAAGAGTGAGCTCTTGCAGGTCAATGCCACTATTTTTGTTATGGAACTTAATTCAGATACCTCAAGAGAAGAAATGATGATACACTCACCCGACCAAAAGATGCAGATAG
>DATDXI010000012.1:0-74890 GCA_035289385.1 Candidatus Nanoarchaeia archaeon
ATTTAGATGCTACACCGCTTTAGTTGCCAGATTTCTATTTACCATCCAAAAAACAATCACAACGTACGGAACATCAATGCTGCCGTATGCCAAGCAGGCTGGTGTTCCAATGTCAAGAATGGAAGTCCTCCCGACAGGAATTCATCTGGAACGTTTTCAAAATATCAAGAAAGAAAATATAGATGCAATAAAAAAAGAGCTGGCTATCGCCAATGAAAAAGTTATCCTCTTTGTCGGGATGCTTACCGAAAGAAAAGGTGTTGATATTGTCATAAAGGTTTCACAGCAGCTGCTGGAAGAAGGATATGCTATCAAGACATTGATCGTTGGAGATGCTCATGGCAACAACCCCTATCCCAACATGGTAAAGAAAGAATGGAAAGATAAAATTATTTTCACCGGTGGACGAAAAGATATCCCCGAATTGATGCATCTTGCCGATGTTCTTCTTCTCCCTAGTGAGGGAGAAGGCCTTCCAGGAGTGGTGATGGAAGCCATGGCAGCGGGATTGCCGGTTGTTGCGACGAACGAAGGATGTACACCTGATCTGATAGAAGACGGGAAGGAAGGGTTTTTGGTGAAAGAGAAAAAAGAGTATCTCCATAAGGTAAAAGAGATATTGGATCACCCGGAATTATCCCGCCTATGCAAAACACAGGCGAAGAAAAAGATAGCTCAATTCAGTTGGAAGAGTGTTGCACAAAAATATCGGCAACTGTATGAATCTATTTCCTAAAAAATATAAAGGGGAGCCTTATTGAAGCTGAATATGGTAACTGGAGCAACGATGAAAATATCAGCAAGTGAAGACCAGCAACTAACCCTCAAGATCTCCAAACAAACCCATCATTCCCTCCATCAGCGGGCGAAAGAGAAAGGTTTTCTCAGTGCAGAAGCGTACATCGAAAACATCTTAGAGCAAGTAGCCCAGAAGATAACAGAAGAGTCTTCACAGCCGACGAAAGAAGATGAAGAACGCGTCAAACAGCGCCTTGCTGAATTAGGGTATTTAGATTAAACATCCTAGACTATCATTCTTGTCGTTGAGTTATCATCCTAGATTGACAATTCCACAACATATTTAAAGGAAGTTTCAGGCTATTTATCTCTAAAAATGAGTAAGGTATTTGTCTTTGGAATTGATGGGGCTAGCCCGGAACTTGTCTTTGATGCCTGGCTGGAAGATTTGCCTAATATCCGAAAGCTTATCTCTTCCGGCATCCACGGCAAGCTGAACAGCACCATACCCCCTATTACGATCATCGCCTGGAACTCTATGTTTTCAGGAAAAGACCCCAGCCAGATCGGCTTATTCGGCTACACCTTCCTGGACCAAGAGGGAAAAACACAAATAGTGAACTCCACTCATGTCAAGACGCCATTGCTCTGGGAGGTTATAGGATCGGCAGGAAAGAAAACAGTCTCGTTGTTCGTTCCCCTTACGTACCCCGTCAAGCCCATCAACGGCTGCATGGTCAGCGACTTTCTGACACCCGGCATCAACAGCAATTGCACTTACCCCTCGTCATTGAAAGAAAAGATAAAAAAGTTAGGCAACAGCGACATCTTTTTTGATGTTGCGGTAGGACTGGCAGGACATAAAGGGCTGGAGCTTGGTGTTCTTGCCGACCGGACGATAGAGATGACAGACATGCAGCTGGCCTTATCAAAAGACCTTCTTATCAATCAGCCTTGGGACCTATTCATAACCGTCATGATCGGATCAGATCGCCTGCAGCATATGGCTTGGAACCATTTTGATGAGCATCACCGAAAGTTTGTTCCAAATTCCGTATTCAAAGACGTCCTCAGAGATTATTACATTCACCTTGACAAAAAGCTGGGTGAGATGATCAGCCTTCTTGATCAAGATACCGTTATCATCGTCGCTTCCGACCATGGCATGGTCAGGCAGGAAGGAAAAATTAACATCAACGATTGGCTTATGGAGAACGGCTATCTTTTCCTTAAGCCTGAATTTCAGGAGAAAATAAAGCAGAATTCTCTTCAAGGAAAGAAAACAAAATTTGACGCTTCAGGCATCGACTGGGAAAAGACGATAGCATATGGGTCTGGAGCCTATCATGCACGGGTCTATATCAACAAGAAAAAAGTAGGGAAGGAGTACCAAAAAGTCCGTGACCGATTATCCCGACAGATAAAACATATCAGAAGTGATACCGGCAAAGAGCTGAAGACCATCGTCTACACCGCAGAAGAAGTCTATGCTCTACCGGACGTTCCGGAATGCCCCGACATCACGGTCTATTTTGATGAATTGCGCTGGGCGTCAAATCCCGATTTTGGGAATAAGGGCTTGCATTCCTGGGATACTGCTCTGGGAGCTGATTCTGCCGGGCATTCACAGCAAGGCTGCTTTATCATCAGTGGAAAAGATATCCACCATCACCCCCAACAGCAGGTTGCAAATATCGCGCAGATCGCCCCCACGATCTTAACTCTGCTGGGAGTAAAAATACCGCCAGACATTCTCGTGAAGCCGATAAACTTAAGGAGCTAAAGAGATCTCATGACAAATACTACCCTTCAAGAGATTGAAGAGACGTACCAAAGCATAAAAGCATCATTCCAGAAAAAAGATCCTGAGCAAGCAGCGAAGCAATTGGCAGAACAGCTGAAGCCTTATGAGCAAACGTTTAAAGACCTGTTTCATTTCCTGATCAAAGCATTTTCAAATCAGCAAAGGCGTGACAAGGTAACACCGCTCGTATCTCACTCGATTATCATAACTGTGCTTCTTCACCGCTTAGGCGAACGGGATATCAAGACGCTTCTTACTGCTGCATTGCATGACGTGCTGGAAGATACGCCCACTACCCCGGAAACACTGCTCCAAGAGCCTTTCTGGAAAAAACATTCTGAACAGCATCCAGAACTTCAGCAAGTGATTCTCCCTAATTTGCTCCAATTGAAAGAAGATGTTTCTCTCTCTCGTGAACCAGACGGCGAGACGCTTCCTCCAAGATACAAAGAGCATATCTCTCGTCTTATAGGAGCGCCAGCAGCAGTGATCAGCACGGAAATCCTTGATCGGTTCTGTGACCTGATGGATCTGGAATATATCCTTAATCTGCCTGCACCGCAACGATCATTTAGGCTATCATGCAAATTGATCAAAGTGAAAAGTTTTGTAGATAATATCACGAGAAACCGAGATGATTACAATCGGCAAGGTTTAGCTATCTTCAGAGAGAAAGTGAAAACTATTGAACAGGCCTACCATCTCACCGGAAAAAGTGTCACCATCACCCCTTTTGCCACCTCCCCAGAATATTGCCCGGAAGCGACGCTTATCGATACGACAGAAGGCATCCAATGTAAAGTCTATGCTACCAGCCACCCACCTGGAAAGATCATCGTCAAGCCAAAATATATCCCTACGGACCTCATCAATTTTAAAGGGCTTAAAAGACGCTATATCTTAGAGAAAAGCATGTTTAGGTTTAACCTTTTTAACAGCAAAGATATTGTTAAATATAACCTCACAGAGCTCAAGAAAGGATTTCCGCACTTTTTCTATGATGATCCCGCGCACCAGAACTGGTTCTTAGTCGTTCCAAAAGAAAACATCAAGCAGTATCATGACCCAAAAGAAGGCTTGCGGCAATTGATGAGCGTCCCGGAAGAGGACTGCGATCCCTATCTTAAAGCCACACAAGGTATTGTCAGCCTTATCCTCCAAAGTGGAATATCACTTTGTGACATGGGAATCAGCCATTCCACGCTGCTCAGCAATTATACTCCTGGAAAATCAGACATTGATATCCTTATTTTTGGAAAAGAACAAGGCTGGAAAGCCCTCCACTATCTGGAAACAGCACAGCATCCCCGGTTAAGGTGGAAGTCACCGGAAGATTGGGCAAGATATTATCAAGATAGGGTCGTCTCTAAATTGTTCAGCCAGCAGGAATACGTCTTTCATCAGGCCAGAAAGCGAGATGATGGGTTTTTTGATGGGAACGTATTTTCTATATTTGTCATCGAAAAAGAAGGAGAGATATGGTATGAATGGAATGATCAGCATGAGCCACTAGGCACCGTTAAAATAAGGGGGATCATCACCGACGACAGCCATTCACATCTCCGCCCGGGATTTTATGAACTGACACAGAGCATAATCTTTGACGGAAATCCAGAGATTATCCAAAAACAATTACCAGTGAGCAGAATAGTAACATGGTCCAGGCCCTTCGCACTTCAGGCGAAGAAAAACGAAAAGATAGAAGCCTGTGGCTTATTGGAAAAAATAACAAAAAAGGATGGCCATTCCTATTACCAGATTGTCCTGGGCTATATGGATACGTATACTTCCGACCGAGGAGAAAAAGAATACCTAAAGACGATCCGAAAACCAGCAACGACACAGGAGGAAGAGCATGCATTTCTATGAATCATCGATCATCACCACAAAAGATGGATTGTTCTGCCAGGTCTATGGAAACGATCACCCGCTTACCAGCATCTTAGTAAAGCCGAAATATATCCCCACTATGGAGGTCGAAAGCAACGCCCTTCCCTACAGATTTATTTCTGGAAGAAAGATGAACCGCCTGAACTTATGGAGCGATAAAGACGGCCTGAGAGAATATTTTGAAAAATTTAGGAAAGCATACCCTAGCTATATCCTAAACAGCCCCTACCATAAAGGACATGAAGGAAACAGGCTGTTCTTCTCTATTCCTATTGAGCAGATCGAAAGGATCTATTTCCCACGGAGAGGATTTCAGGAGCTGATGAGCATGCCCAAGGATGCTCTGGACCGCTACCTGAAAAAAGTGTATGACTTCTCAGAGATGATATTGAAAAGCGGGCTAAGTAAGAAAGATATAGGTATCACGTATTCAACCCTCATGGGGCATTATGATGCAGAAATATCCGATATGAATTTTGTCATCTACGGCAAAGAGAATTTTTGGAAGCTGATGCAGTACCTGGAGAATTGCAGGAACAGCAGGCTGCGCTGGAAAAGCGATGAGGAATGGCTGGAGTTCAGGAAACGGAGAAACAGGATGCAGATTTTTTCTGAAGAAGAATTTCTCCATTCCATGAGCAGAAAAAGATCAGAAGGATTCTTTGATGACACGTTATTTGTCATCTTCGCTGCGGAGAAAGAGGAAGAAACGTGGTTCAAATGGGGCCAGGAAAGATATACCTCATTAGGTCTCGCCAAGATCCGGGGAAAAGTAAAATCAAACCACAGCTCTGTCGTCCGGCCAGGCTGCTATGAGCTAAGCGATGCCATAGTTCTAGAAACCGTTAGACAAAGCGATTCCGCAGCTCTGGAAACTTTTGGACAGGATGTTGGACAAAAGAGAGGATCGATGATCTTGGAAGGCCTCCCTATCACCCAAGTTGTTTTTTATTCCCGGGACTATTGCATGCTTGCTTATCCCGATGAAACGATAGAAGCGTGCGGTATCTTGGAAGAGGTAGAGCAAATATCAGGAAGCGCATCCGCAAAAAAACAATATCGGTTAGTCATAGGCTATTTTGATGCCTATATCGATGGAAGAAGAGAAAGAGAATACATCAAAGTTGTGAAGGATGACCTCAAAAAAAACAAGCAAAAAAAAGTATCACAGAAGGAGAATGATGATAAGTGGTAAATTTATAAGTGGTAAATTTACAGGTGATAGAGGATAAGATGGAACGACCACGGAAAGAAAGAAATACCGCAGAGATCAAGAAGATAGTTCAGGAAAAGGGGACAAGAGACCCTTCATGTAACCTTTGTCAGGAGATAGGCATCAACATAGGAGAAGTGACTCCTTATGGAGCCGTCATCATCGCCAGGATAGGCACGATAGAGAACGGCTGGTTTGCCACCTTATCCCCAAAGACAGGAGGAGATCCCCTCAGAGATTGCACCATCCAGATTATGCCTTTTACCCATATCACTCAATTTTCTCAGCTTGCCGAGAATCCTCAACTAGCAGGGAATTATGGGATCTTATTGTCTAAAGTTAGCAGAGCTCTATTTCAGGTCATGGCTGAAGAAGAGCAGGACTTCAAAGCAGACTCTCTTTCCAGGGAAGCTTCTGTATCTCTTGCGACGTACGGCAAAACGACGACGTGGAAGGAAAAAAAAGAGCATCTTCATATTAAGATCTTTCCTTTCCGGGGGAAGCACGGCCAGCCTGCTACGGTTGACAGCTCTTTTGAAAGAAAGCGTATCTACCAGGATCAAGAAGGTGAATTTGTCAAGATGGACCCTATCAAAAAAGCGATGCTCTCTTCAGAGAGAAAGAGGGATCTTGCTGAAAGGATGATCTCTATCCTTAAGATCATCGAAAAGTCATAGAGATCTCCTCAAAAGAAAAAGATTCCTCAAAAGAAAAAGACTACACATCAAGCGCTGCCATAAATTCTTTTGATTCCATCTTTTCCTCTCTGTTTCTCCGTATCGTGGACACAAGAGGCTTCGGCTTGAATCCTGAAGCAAAGAGAGGGATAATGTTTCCAGAAGATTGGGCATGTCCTTGGTTGTCCGAAATCCCATAGAGATTCAAGATAGTTGGAGCAATATCGATGATCGAGCCGCTGACAGCTTTCTTCTCAATCCCCGGACCCTTAGCGATGAACAAGGAATTGAAATTATGAAACATCACTTCTCCTTTCAGAAAAACGTGCGGGCCTAAAGAGATGTCCACGTCATAAGCATCTCCCGTATCCACAACAAGATCACCATATAAGGAAATGTTCTTTAGCGCTTCAGAAGAAGATATTGCTTGAGAAGATAGTGCTTGAGGAGATGAGCAGGAGTAAAAGTCTGCGGCGGCAACGACATCAAACCCCAGCTCTTTTTTAATTTGTTCTTTTAGATTTTTGATGATCTTTTCTTTCTCTTCAGGATCATCCTCAAAAATAGTGATGATGGGGATATTCTTGATGAGACACGCTGCTTTTGTGGAAGAAGTATCTATCTGCTCCCTAATTCCTACATCTTTCCCTAACTGTTTTCTGAAGCGCCGGTGAAAATATTTCCCTATCTGGAGAAGATGGCGATTGCTTTTCGCTATCTTCGTAAGGTGAAACAGAAGAAAATGTTTTGGGTCAGCTTTCACAGACGTTAAGGGAGAATGCTGCCACTTCAATGTCAGGTAGCCTTGCTGCTGCAGCCAGGTATTGATGAAAAAAGTCCCTTCTAACTGCCCCGCGCCATGATCGCTGAAGATAAAAAAATAATCCTCAGCATAAAGATTATCCATCATCCAGCCCAGGAGATCATCAACTTGCTGTAATAATTCTAATGATCCCTTCGCCTGCTCAGAATTGCGCCCGTACTTTAAGTCGATAAAGGCTTTATGCTGCATCCAGTCTAAGACCGTTAATTGAAAAAACATCAAGTCATGCTGTCTGGCTTCCATCACCTCTTTGATGATTGCTCCATTCTTATCGACTATTTCCTTGAAACCATCGATGGATTCCAAAAAATTCCTGCTTTTCATCTTATAATTGATATACTGCTGGATGCTAGGAAATTGTTGAGTCAGATCCTGAGGCTTGACCATCTCTGATTTAGGCTTGGAAGAAAAATACGAGTCAAGAAAATCACCATCTATTGTTCTGGAAGAGGAGAAAGGGACATCCATCAAAAAGACTTTTCCTCCAGCCTTCCAGATCTTCTCATAGAAATGCTCATAAGTTATTTTTTCAGGATCAAGCAGCCGGGGATGAAGATTGTTGTCAAAGTAAAAAGAATTGACAAAGCCATGCTCACCGACAGGCTTTCCCGTAAGGATGCTGACCCATGCCGGTCCGGACAATGGTGGGAAGACACTTTTTAACGTGCCCTGAGCAGACTTTTCCAGCAAGCGCATCATGTTTGGCATCCATTTCTTGCAGTAGCTGATAAGCTCAAAATTCATGCCGTCCAAGCCAAGAATAACAAGAACCATAGTTTTTTGTTAAATAGCCATTATAAATATTTTATGTAAATGAAGAGATGTATCTTATCTACGGAAGATTAATCTGATTAAAGTGGTGAAAAAGAGTAAATGATCTTATCTCCTAACAAGGAATAGAAATATTTAAAATACATACCTATTGTTAAGGAAAAAAGAAGAAAACAAGAGAAAAAATGAAGAAAAAGTCATTCCAAAGAAGACCGCTTCGAGAAACAATAAGACTAGCTTTCACCAGGACATGCAAACAGATCCTGACCATTGACCTCGTGCGCTACCTTGTTGCCTTGCCGAGATTTATCTATTTTGCAAAAATCCTCAGAAGAGTCAAGGTATACAAAGGAGATAAGAGCTTCATCAGTGAAAATACTATTTTCCACAATTTTCCAAAGTGGAACAGCTTAGTTGTCCTTCGCTCAAACCTCCTCATTCGACCATTATCGATCATCGACCCTGTCTACACAAAAATAGAGCAGCTGAACGTTCTTTCCATCGGTCCAAAAGCAGAAGGAGAGATCCTTAATTTGATAGGCTATGGCTTTTCGCCAAAGAAGATAAGGGGTTTAGATTTAGTGTCATACTCCCCTTACGTTGATGTGGGAGATATGCATAATCTTCCTTACCGCAACGATTCCTTTGATGTTGTCATCAGCGGCTGGGTCTTGCAAGGATATACAAATAACCCGAAGAGAGCAGCACAAGAGATGCTGAGAGTGGTAAAGGACAAAGGAGTTATCGCCGTCGGCATCGGCTGGGTTCCTAAATCTCATAAAGACCGCCTTTCCAAGTTAAGGGGATATAGTTTTGAAAGATATTTAGACAATATCCAGGATATCATAGACCTTTTTGGCAAAGAAGCAATCGACCACATTTATCTTTCTCAAGATCTCACACAGGACGGAGAGCAACGGGAATTCGGGCAGGATCTGCTGCTTATCTTTTCCGTCAAAAAAGAGAGCACCTTGGCAATAAAGCCATAATAAATTCCTATTTCCATAAACTTAATAAGACGCCTTTTCTGAAGTATAACTGAAATAGAAATGAGGTCTATGATCTATGAAGTATTGCCAGCGCTGTGTCCAGCCAGATACCCGGCCTGGGATCAAATTTAACGAAGAAGGCATCTGTCCAGCCTGCCTCTACGCGGAGAATCTTCCGGAGATTGACTGGGAATCAAGAGAAAAAGAGCTCTGGGAAATTGTTGAGAAGTATAAGAAACACAACAAACTCCAGCAATATGACTGTATCGTAGGAGTCAGCGGCGGCAAAGACAGCACCAGGCAGGCGATGTATGTCAAAGAGAAACTCGGCTTAAAACCGCTGCTCGTTTCAATGGCTTATCCGCCGGAACAGCAGACAGAGCGAGGAGCCCATAACCTTGCAAACCTCATCTCCCTCGGTTTTGATGCCATCTCTGTAAGCCTCAGTCCAAAGATATGGAAGAAGATGATGAAAGAAGGCTTCCTGCGTTTTGGCAACTGGCAAAAATCTACAGAAATGGCCTTATTTGCTTCCGTGCCAAGGATAGCCATAGCTTACCATATACCGCTGATCCTCTGGGGTGAAAATCCCGCCACTCAATTCGGCAACCTTGACGTAGGATCAGTAAACTGGGATGGGAACAACATGAGGAACAGCAATACTATCAGAAGCGGCCCAGATCCGCTTATTTCCGGCCTTCCCAACATCAAAGAACAGGACATTATCTGGTATCGTTATCCGTCACGAAAGGATATGGAACGAGCTAATCTCCAAATCATTTACCTGGGCTATTTCTGGAAAAATTGGAGTAAGATTGAAAACGGAAATTTTTCCATCGCCCACGGCTTAGAGATCCGCAACCGTCCGCCGCAAGATCAAGGGTCCCTCTATCCCTTTGATGCTTTAGACGATGAATTTATCATTGTCAACCAGATGATGAAACATCTCAAGCTTGGCTTTGGAAAAGTGACTGACGAAGTCTGTGAGCTGATCAGGGCAGGGAAAATGTCACGAGAAGAGGGTGTAGAACTTGTCAGGAAATATGATGGAAAATGCCATCCGGAATATATCAAAAGATTCTGCAGATATCTGGAGATGCCTGAACAAGAATTTTGGAACGTAACAGAATCATACCGGAACAAAGATATCTGGGAACAGCAAGGGGGAGAATGGAAATTGAAATATCCGCTTCAGTAACTCACAGTAAATAAAAAACATGGCTGCAACAATAGAATCAATCAAAAACAAGGATGTAGTACCACGAGATGTCTTAGTGATAGATTATGGAGTTGGAAATCATCTGTCCATATTGAATGCTCTTGATTTTCTAGGTTACACATACTATGTATCCTCTAATAAAGAAGATATCCGGGCAGCAAAAGCATACATCCTTCCAGGTGTTGGAGCATTCAACGAAGCGATGAAAAATATTGAACAACTTGGCTTCCGCGATGTTTTAGCAGAAGAAGTATTGCAGAAGAAAAAGCCCCTGCTGGGAATATGCTTAGGGATGCAGATCCTCGCAGAATCATCGGAAGAAAACGGCTATCATCAGGGCTTGGGATGGATAAAAGGAAACGTCGTTAAAATGAAAAGTAGCGATGTTAAAGTCCCCCACGTAGGATGGAATGATGTAACGATCAAGAAAAATGCCCCGCTCTTCAGCAAAACAATAGGCAATCCTCACTTTTATTTTGACCATAGCTATCATATCAGCTGCGACAGTTCCATCATCTCTGCAACTTGCTTTTACGGCACAGAAATAACGGCAGCTATCCAGCAAGAGAATATTTTTGGCGTGCAATTCCATCCAGAGAAAAGCCAGAATAATGGCCTAAGAATATATCGCAGTTTTTTCAATTATGTGCGGTCAAGGGCTGATGGTAATCAACTAAATAAGAGAATAACAGATCATGCCCCTAAGAAAAAAGAAGGTGATCACCATGCTGAAGAATAGGCTTATCGCCTGTCTCGTCATAAAAAATGGGATTGTCGTACAGAGTATAGGATTTTCTCGCTACCTTCCTGTCGGAAAGCCAGAGATTGCCATAGAATTCCTGAACAGCTGGGGGATAGATGAGATCATTGTGGTAGATATCGATGCCAGTAAGGAAGGAAGAACGATCAGCCGGGATAATGTCAGGAGTATCGCAAAGAAATGCTTTGTTCCCCTCACTGTTGGTGGAGGTTTTAATAGTGTTGAAGAAGTTCGCCAAGCCATACGCTCTGGAGCAGATAAGGTATCGATCAACGCTGCAGCTATCAGAAGACCTGAACTGATAACCGAGATAGCAGCAGTCCTAGGCGCACAGAGCGTTATCGTTTCCATGGATGTGAAGGTTAACCAACAAGGGAAGTATGAAGTCTTTATTTCTAATGGCAAGGAAGAGACAGGCCTTGACCCCGTCAGCTGGGCAAAGAAAGTAGAAGAGCTCGGCGCTGGTGAAATTTTACTCAACTCTATCGATAGAGACGGAACAAAGCAAGGATATGACCTTGAGCTTATCAAAAAGGTTTCAGCCGCTGTCAATATCCCTGTCATTGCCCTGGGCGGAGCGTGCCATCCGGATCATTTCTGTGCAGGGATTGAAAAAGGGAAAGCAGCTGCCGTCGCTGCGGCAAACTATTTTCATTTTACAGAGCATAGTGTCATTACCACAAAAGCTGCGATGAAGAAACAAAAAAGCATTCACCTCCGGCTGGATACCTATGCCCATTACCTCCATCTGGAGCATCAAGAAACCGACGGCAGGATAAGAAAGCCGTCGGATGATTATCTTGAAGAGATACGGTTTGAATTCCACCCTAAGGAGGAGATCTGATCCTATGAAATATTGTACGCGCTGTGTTTATCCAGAAAATCACCCCTTGAATATCACCTTTGATGAGCAGGGAGTCTGCAGCGGCTGCCGAGTCCATGAAGAGAAAGACAGCCTTGATTGGAAGAAAAGAGAAGAAGAGCTCAAAACAATTCTGGAAGAATACAAGAGCAAGTCAAAAGGACATTATGACTGCATCATCCCCGTCAGCGGAGCCAAGGATTCCTATTTCATCGTCCATCTGATAAAAAATATCTATGGCATGAAGCCATTGTTAGTAAGTTATAACAAGCATTATAATACGGAGATAGGCATTCGAAATCTGGCGTACCTCCGGACGATATTTGACTGCGATATCCTCACGCAGACCATCGACCCAAAGACAGTTAAGAAAATAACCAGGGCAACACTGAGAGATATGGGCAGCATCTATTGGCACTGCCTTGCCGGACAGACCGTCTTTCCTGTGCAGATCGCAGTGAGATTGAAGATACCCTTGATCATCTGGGGAGCGCATCAGGGGATAGACCAAGTAGGAATGTTCTCCCATCTAGATAATGTAGAGATGACCCGGAAATACAGAAAAGAGCATGATCTGATGGGCTGGGAAGCGGAAGATCTTGTCAGCGAAGCGATGTACCTTTCAGAGAAAGATCTCCAGGCATTTGCTTATCCTCATGATAAAGAGATAGAAAAAGTTGGAGTACGGGGGATTTACCTCAACAATTACATCCGCTGGGATTCAAAGAAACAGCATGAAGACATGATCCAGCTGTATGGATACGAAAGTTTCCCGCAGCAGCGGACATTTGACACCTATAACGATGTGGATTGCCACTATTATTCTGATCTCCATGATCATATCAAATTTCTAAAATATGGATATGGAAAAGTGACAGACCATGTCTGCCGAGAGATAAGATTAAAGCGCATGACCAGAGAAGAAGGCATTGATCTCATCAAAAAATATTCCAACATCCCCCCTAAAAATATCCATCTGTTTCTGGATTGGTTGGGGATTACTGAAGATGGTCTGCAGTATTTTATCGATCAGTACCGCAACAAAGATATCTGGAAGAAAAATGATCAGGGAGTTTGGGAACTGAGAGATAATATCCTCCACCATCAGCACGATCCACACGTAGATGAAGTAAGACTGGAGAAGAAAGAAGAATGTCATTTCCAGATAACCCCTCTTAAAAAAAATCCTTCACCACATACAAGACAGATCCTTATTGGACGCGGGTTCGTTGATAGGGAATAGATTGAGTAAAAGAAAAACGGAAGATATACTTGATCTCTCTCACGAAAATCTATCTCTTTTTTCTCTTCAAAAAAAATCTTCTCAGAAGAAGAACTCCAGCAAGAGAGAGGAGTACACTGATTCCTACAATGATAAGAAAACTTCTGTTAAGAGCACGCTCAGCCCAGGAAGTGCCTGAAGAAGTTGTGGAA
This sequence comes from Candidatus Nanoarchaeia archaeon, assembly GCA_035289385.1. GTDB lineage: Archaea > Nanobdellota > Nanobdellia > Woesearchaeales > GW2011-AR9 > JACOZM01. The sequence goes on from DATDXI010000012.1 coordinate 13,181, forward strand.
GAAGAGATAGCTGAAGATGAAGAGGAGATAGCTACAGAGGGTCTAGGAGATGGATCTGATAAAATATTTGAAGGATCATTTCTTGACAAACCATAAAGACCTTTGATCTCTTCAGAAGCGAGAGCTTCCAAAACGATCATGCATTCATCGGCTATCCCGCCCCAATTTCGATACGCAAGATGTTCTTTTGTGTTACTATTTCTGGTAAACCATCTGATCTCACCATCAATTAAGTCTGATGTTCCGCATCCAGACCCAGTGCCTTCCAGAACACCATCAACATAGATCAAGCTCTTATCCTGCTTTCCATCACGAACTCCAACATAAAAGTGCCATTTTCCATCGCTCACCGCAGTTTGAGATGGTGCCCGGCAGCCCCTGCCGTCAGCGGGATTGAATGCTGGATAGAAAGTCATATAATCTTGGTCGCTGTCACGGAACAATACCTGATAAGAGTAAAAGCCATCTGGAGAAAAGCCAAGCAAAGTTTGTTCATCATTCTGATAGGTCTTGGCCCAGCAAACGACACTAAAATCTTGATCATGATGAAGAGTGATGCCTTTAGCCGAAAGGAATTGCCCCTGTTCAACACTTCCTATCCATGCTTCTCCAGAGATTGCATCATCAGTAAATTGAGGAGAACTTGCAGTATAGGTAAAATTTCCCGTAAAATCTTCCTTATTCCCATCAAAATGAAGTCCTGTCAAAATAGTACTGTTGTCAAATGGAAAAGAGAAGCTGAAGGTTGGAAAGAATAAAAAGAAGAACAGGAAACAGAAAAAAGGCAACATCTTCCAGCGCAATATCCCTTGCTTCATTATGGCTTCCATCTCCTTTTCAACCCTCTTTTTTATGCTTAAAGAAGACAAGGTATAAATAATTTCCGCAGAATCATAACCTGGAATTCTGTTCCCATGATAAATAATGTTTATATACCAACTACACCATTTTAGACATATGAGCAAGCCAAACTTGAACATCCTGGCGATCATCCCTGCCCGAGGAGGATCAAAAGGGCTTCCGGGAAAGAATATCAAGCCCTTTCTAGGAAAACCACTTCTTGCCTATACTATTGAAGAAGCAAAAAGATCAAAGTATATTACCAAAATAGTTCTGTCAACGGATGATACAGCTATTGCCCAGGTTGGGAAAAAATACGGGGCAGAAATCCCCTTCCTACGCCCTTCAGAACTGGCTACGGATACATCTTTAGCGCCAGATGCTTATATCTATACCATAGAGCGCTTAAAGAACGAGCAAGGATATGCTCCAGAGATTGTAGTTATATTGCAGCCAACCTCACCGCTCCGTACGGTAGATGATATCGATGCAGCGATCAGCCTTTATCTTGAAAAAAACGCAGATTCAGTAATCAGTGTTGTGGAATTTGAGCATCCCCTCGAGCGTGCCAGGATCATCACCCCAGATGGACTGCTTGAAAATTATCATCCAGGAAAAATCATCCCAAAAAATCGCGCGGATTATCAAAAAGCATATTCTCCAAATGGAGCGATATATGTCCTAACACCGTCATTGCTGCTAAAAGAGAAAACATATTACTTCTCTAAGACCTACGCTTTTATCATGCCTAAAGAAAGATCTATAGATATTGATACTCAAATAGACTTTGAGATTGCCGAATTCTTGATGGCGAAACGCAAAGCTTAACACAAAACATAAAAGATAAAAAAAACAAACTCTTACTCCATATCACTGAAGAGAATCACTTCCTCAGGCCCTTTACTTACTTTCAGTTTTCTGCCCAGAACATATGACAGCTTATCTGGAGAAATCCCATTACCCGGGCGCTTGAAGACAAGATCTTCTTCACGAAGTACATGACCTGCGGGAAGAACCATAGCAGACAAGATGCTTCTCCTTCCCCATACTGCCACTCTACGCTTCTTCTCATCTTCCTGCAGCACTTTTTTACTCGTACCTAAGGAAGCGGCTACTTGACGAACGTCGATGACCAACTGTTTCAGCTGATCAGGCTTTAAGGAAACGGCAGCATCTCGGCAAGGCCCATCATCCAGTTTTATATGCTTCTCAATGATGCTTGCTCCTAAGGCAACGGCAGCTGCAGGTATAGCCGTACTGGTAGAATGATCAGAAAACCCGACGGGAACGCCAAAAGCTGCTTTGAGCATAGGAATATTTTTTAAATTATTCATCTCTGGCTGAGGAGGATAGACAGAAATACAATGGAGAAGGGCCACTTCTTTGTTGCCTTCAGCATAGATGGTTTCTAAAGCTTGCTCAACTTCCGTCATCGTTCCCATGCCTACGGATAAAATCATGGGCTTCCCCTGCTTGGCCACATACTTCAGCAAGGGAAGATTTGGTAAGTCAGGAGAACCGATTTTAATAAATGGAACATCCAATTCTACTAGCCAATCGACCTGTTCTTTTCCTAACGGATACGAGAAGAACAGGATTCCTTTCTCGTCAGCATATTTTTTTAATTCCACATGATTCTGCTTCGATAAGGCCAGCTTCTTTTGGATAGCTTCTAAGCCAACGGCATCAACTCCTCCTGCAACCATCTCCTTATTGGCATCAAGCAAGGACTGAGGAAATAAGCTATTGTAATGAAACGATTGAAATTTAACCGCATCACAGCCTGCTTCTTTGGCAACATCGATCAATCGCTTTGCTTTCTCCATATCACCATTATGGTTTGACCCGATTTCACCGATGATAAACGGCCTTTCCGGATTTGTTAAAAGTTCATAATATGATTTTGTATTTCCCATAGTATCCTCCGTAGCATCACTAGCAGCATCTTCCAAATAGACAAAAGCATTATCACGCTTGACCATGGCTCTAATCTTTGAAACAGGAAAAGAGAATGTCAGGCTCTTTGTTTTCAGATAATTGGCAATCTCTGTTTTTTTATCATCAGCAACAGTTGACTCTGCCAAGCTGAAATGGAATTCATAGTTTTCGCTGGACTCTGCTTCACGGAAATCAGTGATTCCTGCCTTTTCTTTCAGTGTCGCATGAAGGTCACGTTGGAGTTTCTTAAGGTCAGGATTTTGCTCAACTGCCAGATGGAACAGCTTCCCATCTCCCTTCACTCCTCGGATGTTGATGGTCAGAGGCAATATCCCTCTGTTGAATTCACGGATAACCTGCTTCAGTTTCTCTTCATCAACAAAATCAAAGCCGTATTTGATAGGGATATGAGGGGGATACATCCATATTGAATGCACATTGAATCTCTTAATGACATCTTGAGTCAGGGCGATGGCCCCTTCCTGGATGATCTCCGGAAGCTGAAGCGCTAAGGCATATCGGTTCATAGCTTTGTGGGAAAGAATCCCATTTATATAATTAATGAAAGTAGAACCAAATTTACTTCTTCTTCAAGTCTAAATCCAATCGATGAGGCAAATCTGCATGATCGTATCTCCCTTCCTCAACCAATCCATGCTCAAACCCTCTCCAGCGGAAAACTGCATCACGATGACCAGCATCAAACCGAACTGTTGTTCCGGATGCATATGCTCGACTAGGATCCAGATATTCTGCCACTAATGGAACTATTTCCTCCAGTGAACCGCTTCGACCCAGAGTTGTTGATTCATCAAAAGCTCGTCTCCTCGCCAAAGTATAACCTGAATCATCTACTTCTCCTTGCAAGGGATTTGAGGGAGTAATAATATTTCCAGGCTCAATCAGAACTGAAACAATTCCAGCTCTACCCCAATCAACAGCAAGAGAGTGGGCTAGAGAAGCCACTGCTGCTTTTGAGGCAGCATATACAGGTTTGCCACGATCTCCATACCCTGCTAAAATAGACCCGATAGTAACAATATTTCCACGAACACCAGTAACTCCCCCGAATGTATCAGGAACAACTGTAGTGGGATTATTCCGTAGCATGAGACTAATTGCAAGTTGTGAAGCATGTAAAGCAGCATAAAAGTTATGTTCAAAAACACGCATAACATCTGCCTTGCTGATGCCTAAGGTATTAGTAACATAGTGTGGAACATAAGCAGTATTAACCAAACCTCGAATATCTGAATTAGTTTCTCCAATTCGCTTGAAGACCACCTTTGTTAAAGCTTCATCTGCTAGATCCACATCATGTTTTTGGATTGTATCATTATCTGCATCAATAGAAGCCAAAACTTCTGGATCATTGGAAAGAGCAATGACACGCCCATTATGCTCGGGTATATATCTTACTAAAGCTCGTCCAAGACCATCACCAACACCAGCTATAATAACTGTCTTTCCTTCAAAATCAATATGAATTGCCATTTCTTTTAGATAAAACATCCATTTATAAAAATTAAGAAAGATTAGTCCTAAAAAGTAAAGACATTTAATAAGAAAAAGTAAGTTTATTATATCTAGAGTAAATCAAATAAAAATCATCACAAATACCCCTCATCCGCCCATGCCCACCAGTACCACTGCTTATCGACGCTATTGATCTTCTCTTCGTACATCTTTAGGGTTGGAGGATTCGACAAACGTCCCTTCAGCCGCAAGATAGACTCCAGCTGTTCTTCAACAAGATCCTTATTCTTTCCGGACAAATACGTCACGGCATTGGAATACAACGCCAGCTTGACCTCTATTGCCCGAAAAATATCTTCAGAAGAGAAATGCTGCTTCATCCCTACAAGATTATGCCCATGCTGGCGATAAAAATACCTTGTCCCCTCAACCTTATGAGCAGTATGTCCTTGAGCAAGCAGACTGAAAAAGAACCACCAGTCGCCAACGATAAGATCATCAGCATACGGCCAGACCTTCTTCAACAATTCCCAACGGACAGCTGAATGGCCAAAGCCAATAAGATGCTTCTCTATCTCATCCTCAAATTTCACTTGGCTAACACCAGCAGGAATAAAATTCTTGTTCAACAGCTTCCCCTCGTTATCAACCGCTTCCATATCCGTAAAAACAATATCATTATTTTTCAAGCCATGAATTAAAACCTCGACCCTCTTCTCATCAAAGAAATCATCCGTATCGGTAAAGATGATGTTTTCCACATCTTTTTCTTTTTTTAAAACGTCAAGCATCAATCGTCGGATATCAATGGTCCCGGCAGGATTTTTATCTACAGGAATGATTCTGACAGGAACAGTACATGTTCCAATTTCACAACCAGAATGATTATCAAACAAAAAGAGCTCAAACTGTTTTTTGGTCTGCTTATTGATGGATTGGATATAATCTGGAAAGAAAGCTGCAACAGAGGGATGCAAGATGCCGACGACGATCGTCCTCACGTGCGTTTCACCTCTCCAGATATGTTCCCACAAGAAGAACAGGAAGAGCTGTAAGAAGCTTGTGCTGCAGAAGGCTCTTTATATTTCAACAATTTAGCCGGATTCCCTACCATCACTGCATTGTCTTCAACATCCTTTAACACGACAGCCCCTGCACCGATGGTGGCATTATTTCCTATCTTTACTCCTTGGATGACAACAGACCCTACTCCCAGCCAATTCTTGCTGCCCATTCTCAGCCCGCCGCAAGGATGCACTCCGGCATGGACAAAGTTATAATCACCGATGATTGTATCATGGCTGATGCTGCAGCACCTATTGAAATAGTTAAAATTTCCAATCGTGATGTCCGCAGTAACGACACAATAGGCATTGAAGATGTTGCCTTCTCCCAGACGGACGCTTGTAGCATCGATCTGCACCGAAGGGTGGACGATGTTGGGAAAAAAGATTCCTTTCTCCATAGATTTTAATTGTCGGACCATCTTCTCCACCACATCAGAATTTCCTATAGAAAAAGCAACGGCAACATTATCTGCAATATTATCTAATGAAGAAAATACTTCTGCAAAGCTTCCCATGACAGGATAACCTTTGACGATGGATCCTTTCTTCAGATGATCATCATCTACAAAGCCAATGATATCATAACTCCCTACCTGCTCCAGCAGTAAGGCAATATTCTTCCCCTGGCCGCTGGCTCCGATGATGACTATCTTCTGCATACCTCCACAATCAAAGTACGATTAATAAAGGTTATGAATTCTATGTTTTTCACCAACATTAACGATAAAATGGTTTTACTCTCTCCCGGATGCAGCACGCGAGATGCACCACTCAGAGAAAAAAATGAGGATGGAGATTGTCTCCAAAGTCCATAATATTTATAAGAGCAAATAGAAACAGCAACCTATGGAAAAACTCATCATCAATTTCACGCCGACAGGGATGATACCCACCAAAGATATGACACCCTACGTTCCTATCAGCCCCGAAGAGATCGCCAACGAAATCTTAGAAGCAGCAAAATTAGGGGTTTCCATGGTCCATATCCACGGGCGTGAAGAAGACGGAGAACCTACATCAAATAAGGAAGTTTATGGGGAGATCATCCGCAGAGTTCGGGAAAAGAACAAGGAAATAATCTTAGGAGTAACTACCAGCGGCAGAAAAGAGACGTCATTTGAAGGCCGTTCCCAAGTTCTTGATCTGGAAGGTCCATTGCGCCCCGATACGGCCAGCTTAACGTTAAGCTCCTTAAATTTCAACAAAGAAGCCAGCATGAATTCTCCTGATCTTATCCAGAAATTAGCCAAGAAGATGCTTGACAACGGAATTAAGCCAGAGCTCGAAGTGTTTGACATTGGGATGATCAACTATGCCCATTACCTTATCAAGAAAGACCTCGTCAAGCCGCCATATTACTTCAATCTTCTCCTAGGCAACATTGCTTGCGCGCAAGCTGATCTCATCATGGCCGGCTTGATGCTCAGAGAATTGCCTCCAGGAAGCACCTGGAGCTTTGCGGGGATAGGTGATGCCCAGCTGAAGATGAATGCGTTAGCTGTCGTCTGGGGAGGAGGAGTACGAATAGGATTGGAAGACAATATCTTTTTTGATAACCCTGTCCGAAAAGTGCTAGCAAGCAATTTACAGCTTATCCAACGGATAGTGACATTGGCGAAGACCTATGGGCGAGAGATAGCTACTCCGCGAGAAGTTCGGCAGATGCTCGGCTTAAGGATGCCGGAAGAGATTTAAGCGCTGTTTTTGTATTTGTTTAGCTAATTTACGTTTCTCTTCATCTTCTTCGCCGTGAGTTCGAGAAAAGCAAACACTGATTTCATCAGTGCAACAGCAGGCGATTTTTAACTGGTCAAGCGGGGTATATTCATCTGTTAAGTTGATAAAAATCGCTCCGTTTTCTTTTCTGACGAAGCTCTTAGCTGAACTCACCTTTGGCGTCGCCGTGCAAGCGAACAAGTGAGCTTGTTTGCAGGTCACTGAAGATGAAGCATCTACTTACTTTCTTCACAACGTAATATGCAAAGTATCAAGAAGGTCGGCAATCTGCTCTTTCGTTAAAAAAACACCATCATTGATATCCACGTTCCCACTGCCTTCAGGAATCTTTTTCTCCACACGTTGATATTTTGGCAACAGCTTGGCCTGCCGTATCACATAAAGATCGCCTGCATCTAGAAGGTGGTTCCTCTCTTCCTCAGTAACAAGAATTTCATGTAACTTCTCCCCAGGTCGTACACCAATTATTTTTAAGTCGATCTTTTCCGGATCATGACCATACTTTGGCCCAAATGTGCTGATCATCGCTTCTGCTAAATCTATCACTTTCAGCCGCTTCATCTTGAGGATAAATACTTCTCCTCCCCGAGATAATACTGCTGATTTCAAGACTAACTTCACCGCTGCTTCCATCGTCATAAAAAAACGAGTCATTTCTAAAGAAGTGATAGTGACAGGGCCACCACGCTGGATCTGCTCTTTAAAGATGGGGATGACCGATCCCACTGAATTTAAGACGTTGCCAAAACGAACACAGGAGAATTTAGTTACACAATGCTCCCCTATATCCGCCGTCATGATCAGTTTCTCTGCCAGTAATTTAGTTGCTCCCATCGTGTTGATAGGATTTGCGGCTTTATCCGTGCTGATGGCCACCATTTTCTTCACTTGCTCATCCCTTGCAACTTCAATCAAATTCTGCGTTCCAATAACATTGGTATGCACTGCCTCAAAAGGATTATATTCACACAACGGAACATGTTTTAGTGCTGCAGCATGAAAGATGATGTCGCAGCCTCGCGCAGCAAGCCTTAGCCGTTCCTTGTCACGGATATCACCTACCAAGACCCGCAATAGAGGAGAACAGAGCTTCTCCTGCAGGTGAAATAATCCTGATTCATTATTGTCAAAGACGCGGATTCTTTTTGGGGAGTAAGCGATAAGCTGCTTCACGATCTCGCTGCCGATAGAGCCACAGCCTCCGGTAATGAGGATATCTTTGTTGAAGAAAAAATCAGCCAGCTCTTTGGCATGGTTACTTCTTTTCTGAAACACCATCGTCTTCAAACTCATCCTTGCAGCTCCATTATCGATTCTGCCAGTGCCTGTTTCACAACAAGAATATCTTTCTCCTCTAAGGCAGTATAGAACGGCAACACCATCGTTTCTTTGCTTAACTTCTCCGCAACCGGAAACATCCCTTCCCGATAGCCAAACAGCTGGATATACGCCGGCTGCAAATGGATGCAAGGATAAAAATACGCCTTGCTCTGGATTCCCTTTTCCTGAAGTTTTCGGATAACATGATCTCTGATAGCAGCTCTTGTCCGTACGGCAAAGACAAACCATCCTGATGGGCTTCCAGGATATACTTTTGGCAGAACAAGGCCAGGAATAGACGAAAGCTCACGGATATATCGTTCTGCAATCGTCTTGCGTTTCCCACTGATAGTATCAATCCTGCTCAACTGCGCTAGCCCTAAAGCACAGCTCATCTCATCCAAGCGATAATTATAACCGATAATATCATGAGTAAGCCATTGCAGGTTGCTGCTTCTTCCTTGATTGGCAGCGCTTCGGCAATAATCGGCAATCTGTTTGTTGTCCGTGACAATCATCCCCCCTTCCCCTGTGGTGATCTGCTTATTGGGATAGAACGCAAACACGGCAACATCGCCAAATGTTCCAACATTTCTTCCTCGGTACGACCCGAAAAGAGCTTCACAGGCATCTTCGATAACTTTAAGATTATGCTTCCTTGCTATTTCCATGATCTTATCCATGTCACAGCTTTGTCCAAAGACATGGACGATAAGGATAGCTTTTGTCCTCGGAGTTATTGCCTTTTCAATCAAGTCAGGATTGATGTTAAACGTATCTTCCTCAACATCAACAAATACCGGTGTTGCTCGTTCATAAAGGATGCAGTTGGCAGATGCTACAAAGGAGAAAGGAGTGGTTATCACTTCATCCCCATCCTTGATTCCAAGAGCCTTGATGCATAAGTGCAGCCCAGAAGTTCCAGAATTCACACCTACGGCAAAAGACGTACCGATAATGGCAGAAAATTGCTGTTCAAATTCTTTTAATTTCGGGCCAAGGCTTAATATCCCTGATTCAAGGACGTCTACAACACCCTTTATTTCTTTAGCACCGATATCCGGCTTAGCGAGAGGAATCATAAGATAAAAATCAAGATTGCAAGGTTATAAAGATTATGAATTTAAAGATTGTTGACGACCATAGGAAGAATTCCATATCATCCTAGCCACATCCTAGCCACATCCTAGCCACATCCTACCCGCAATCATACCTCTCCCCAATGAGTTTTCCTTGAGAGAAGAAAGATTTCTCTTTTGAACAAAGCAGAGCAACCTTCCTGGCAGGGCTGTCTTCATGCAGCGGCGGCCAATGTAATAGCAGCAGCGTTCCTCCTTCTGCAGCAATCTTCTGCTCGACGAAAGAAGTATCTTCCCCTAGCTCATTATCTGGAATCCCAAGGACACGAGAATGAGTTAAATCATATTTCTCTCTCCAGTATTCATGATTGAGATACCACATCATACCTGAATCGCTGACATAAATAGGATACGGCAGATTTTTCTCTTTCACTTCGGAAAGCATCGTATGAACAACATCACTTACATCAGGAGTCGTTGGATGAAAGAGATATTCCGTAACAAGAAAAATATTGAAAGCCATACCCATCGATAAAAACAAGACAAGAGCCATCCTTGATCCTCGATGAAGAGACAGGCAAGACAAATAGTTTAAACCGCCTTTTCTCTTGTTCTTTGCTAGCCTGCTCCATAACAGCCATACCAAAGCATAACCACCTACCAAGAAGGAAAAAAGGATCGTCGCAAAAGAAACACCGAACATCGGTCCAGAAGAGGAAGTGAAGGAAAATAAAAACTGAGCATTACCCTGAAGAAGTTCCTGCGCATAAAGCTCGGGAAAGCGTGGAATATATTTTACTGCTAAAGAATTGATGAAGAACAATAATCCCAACAGCATCATACCTATGACTCCTCCAAAGAGAATTTCTCTTTTCCTAAACTGAAGTCGTTGCAGACAGATCCCACCGATAATTGCTAAGGCGGGAATAGTATTCATGAAATACCTGTCCATCGCACCATACGTGAGGAACAAGCTATAAAATATCATTGCAGCTCCTACCCACAAAATAAACGGCCGAGCTGATTTTCTTTCCGTGAATAGAGCCAGAGCAAACAATCCAGCAAATAAAGGTGTTGCCCACAACAAGAACATTCCCACTCCCAAGACAGAAACTCCTTCCGGGCGATATTTTTCCGCAAATCCAGTATACCAGGAAAAAAAATGGATAGCACCAGAACCCTGGTCAGGAAGGATCAACATTCCTAATACCAGATAAGCAAAGAAAACCAGAGCACCTATAAAACATATCAGGAAAAGGTCCTTCATTACTTTTTTAATCAGCCCATGATGATCAATAAAAGCCATCAATATCAACGGTGCAACAATATAAATAGAATTGTATTTCACCGTAACAGCAAAGCCTAAGCTTAACCCAGCAATGATCTGCCAGAATAAAGGTTTCTTCATCAATGATAGATGCGCTGATGGAGAAGATATTTCCTTTATAGATGCTTCTCTCATAGATACTGCTGACCGCCGATACTCCAGGTAAGAAAAGAACAGCAGAAGGATAAAGAAAGTAACCATACTCCCTTCAACATCAAATTGTAATGACGCTAATGTAGGGTAAAAGCTTATCAGCATAAGTACCGTCGACCAGCGAGCAGCAGCAACGCCAAAATTCCTTTTTGCCAAAAAATAGATTAAGATAGTATTGAAAATACCAAATATCCAGGGAACAATTCTAAAGACCCACGTTTCAAGGCCGAAGAAGAATACCAATGGCTTATACAGCAGGTGAAAAAACTGAGGGGAAGGAAAATCAGAATTGAAGCCATACTCATCCATCACCGTCAGAGAATAGGCAAAATTTGCTTCATCATCATAGATCGCCTCACCGATATTTGCCAGGCGCAAGCTGAAGATGAAGATAGCTAAACAAAGAATGAAGATTGTTTTCTTATCCATTTTTCTTATCCATGATCACTCCAATGATCCCTTACACTCTCCTGTTCCATACTTTCTTATGTTCCATACTTTCTTATGTTCCATACTTCTTCAGATTCCATACTTTCTCGGATCCCATGCTCCTCAGATTCTATACTCTCTCGGATTTCCCATAACCTCTAAGGCAATTCTAAGCGCTTGCAATCCCATTTCTCCTGTAACCTGAGGAATAACCCCTTGTTGAACGGAGGTGATGAACGAGCGAAGCTCAAGATATAACGGCTCAGCCTGCTCAACCCCAATCTGAGTCCGGTCAGGAATACCAAACTTGATGACATAATCCCCATATTCATCAACGATTTCCTTGGTGTAATTGCTCTCATAGACAATCAGCTCCTGAGTGAGATAATTCAGCTCAGCATAGCCTTTGCTTCCGGTGATCGTCAAGTTCCTTATCTTTACTGGAGTGATCCAATTCACCTGGATAAATCCTGACTTCCGCCCGTACTGCATAAAAATTTCAGCATAATCCTCTCTTTTTTCGATCATCGCTTTTCCAACATTTCCGCTCACTTTCTCCGGATAAGAATCATAGAGGTAGTTGATGATATCAATATCATGCACCGCAAGGTCTATCACTACATTAGCATCCCTCACTTGGATGGGAACAGCGCCGACTCTCCGCGCAATAATGGATGTTACCTCTCCCAGTTTCCCTTGGAGAATAACTTCTTTCAATTTCTGGACGGCAGGATTGAAGCGCTCAACATGGCCAACTTGTAGGATAACACCTTTCTCTTGAGCAGAGCTGATGATTTTTTCAGCATCAGAAATAGTACCAGCAATGGGCTTCTCTACGAGGATATGGATGCCTTTCCCGATGCACGCTAAAGCTACTTCTTTGTGGTAATTCGTCGGCACGACGATGCTTACTGCTTGGATAGATTCCTTTTCCAACATCTCCATATAATTATTATAATGCCGGCAAGAAAACTTTTTTGCCGTATTGATAGCCAGCTCTTCATTCAGGTCACAGACTGCAACAAGCGAAACACCAGCCATCTCCGCATAATTCCTCGCATGATGCTTGCCCATGTTCCCTAAGCCGATGACTGCAACATTGATCATGAACAACATCCTCCAGAATAACCCTTATGTTGCTGCCGTCCTTCATCCATCTCTTTATCCATCATCACTTTATTTCTCATCACTTTCTCTCTCATCTCTTTAAATGCAGCGATGATCTTCTGGATATCAACCCCAGCAAGAGCTGGATGGACAGGAATAGATAAGACTTCTTTAGCCAAACGCTCTGCAACCGGAAAAGACTGCCCGTTGTGCTCGCAAAAAGCTTCTTGCTTATGGAGAGGCAAAGGATAGAAGATAGAATTTCCAATCCCTAAGGCAGTTAATTCCTCCGCTACTTTATCTCTAGACAGACCAAATGAAGGAGTCACCCTTATCGTATATTGATGAAAAACGTGGCCTTCATAGGATCCTGGCAAGATCAAACCTGGAATGCTGGCAAGGCCTTCCGTCAATATTTTTGCATTTTGTTTTCTAGCATTGTTGAACAAAGGCAATTTTTTAAGCTGAGCTAAACCTATGGCCGCAGAGATATTGGTCATCCTAAAATTATACCCCAGAGCAGCATGAAGATATTTGTTGTAGGGGCTGGAATGATGGCTGATCAACCTCTTTACTTTTTCAGCAATACCAGCATCATCGGTCGTGATCATCCCACCTTCACTGGTCGTCATATTCTTTGTGGGATAAAATGAAAAACACCCTGTACCGAAAGAGCCTACTTTTTTCCGTTCTCCACGCGGCAAAAGAAGCTCCGCGCCATGCGCCTGGCAGGCATCTTCGATGACGTTCAGATGATATTTCTGCGCAATTTCCATAATTGTATCCATCGCTGCTGGCATGCCGAAGAGGTGTACAGGAAGGATCGCTTTCGTTCTAGGAGTGATTGCCTTTTCGACCAAGGAAGGATTGATATTAAAAGTATTTTCTTCAACATCCACAAAGACAGGAGTAGCCCCAACCATCTTGATAGCATTGGCAGTTGCGATGAACGTAAATGGTGTTGTTATCACTTCATCCCCAGCGCGAATACCATGAGCAAGCAGAGCTGCATGTAAGGCCGTTGTCCCATTAGAAGTTGCTATGGCAAAAGAAGTTCCGATGTAGCTGGCAAAAGCCTTTTCAAAATCTTCAACTTCCTTGCCTTGAGCTAACATCCCTGAATCTAGAACCTTCAAAACAGCCTCCTTTTCCTCAGCTCCAAGAAGAGGTTTGGCCATCGGTATCGATGCGGAAACCATCTCCAAAAAGGGATAATTTTGCTTTATAAAAGTTAGGCAACTAAAATATGTACTAAGCAGGGATCATAGAGATATCATAGAGAAAAGATAGAGAGAAAAAACAGGACTCCACAGAACAGGACTCAACATGTCTTGCTTAAACAAACACCACAATCATTTCCCGCACTATTCCCTTCGTCCAACTTTCTTCCACACGTACATACCCATCCCGCTAGCCGTGCAGGATTTCCATACACCAATGCAAAATCAGGAACATTCTTTGTAACTACAGACCCTGCTCCGACCATGGCAAATCTTCCAATAATGATGCCAGGAACAACGACAGTCCTAGCGCCTAACGACGCACCTTCTTTTATCAGCGTTTTACTTTCTTCCCAATCTGAATCTGTTTTCAAGCTTCCATCGCTATTGATCGCTCTTGGCCAACGGTCATTGGTAAAGACACAATGCGGCCCGACAAACACACCATCTTCAAGAGTGACGCCATGATAGACAGAAGAATTATTTTGGATCTTACAATTTTTTCCTATTACAACGCCTTTGTCAACATAAACATTCTTGCCGATGATGCAATTATCCCCGATGAAAGCTTCTTCCCGAACCTGAGCCTGATGCCATATTTTTACATTCGTTCCAATGGTCGCTGAAGAAGAGACATCTGCAGAAGGATGAAAAAACGTTGTCATAATGACCTCAACAAGCTAATGATATTATCAGCAACACCTTTCTCATAAGGATAGGGGATGTTTTTAATCTTTTGCAGTTCTTTATCATCCAGTAAGCGTCTGGCAGCCGACAAGATGGTCTCCGTCGTCGTTCCCGCAAGAATGTTCTTTCCCGCATCAACTAGGCTGATCCATTCTGTCTCCTGCCGAGGGATCAGGCAAGGGACATTAAAAAAAATCGCCTCTTCTTGAATCCCACCGCTATCAGTAACACAAAAGCGGCATTCTTTCAGCAAAGCCAAAAATTGAAGGTATCCCTGAGGCTCAATAAGATGAATCGTTGGCGGCAAGGAGATACTGAATGTTTCTAGTGCCTTTTTGGTTCGAGGATGGATAGGAAAAAGTACAGGAAGATTCCTAGAAATAGTCTCTAGAGCAGCCAGTATCTCCTGCAGTTTGTTTTTATCATCTGTTGTTTCAGCCCGATGCAAGGTGACAAGAACATACTGCCCTGAAGAGATATTCTGTGTTTTAAGCATATTCTCGGAAGGGATAAGTTTTTCATTCCTCTCCAAGGCATCAAAAACAATGCTGCCAAAAAGGTTGACGCCTTCCGTTATCCCTTCCTGAGATAGATTCTGCAAACTAGCCTTATCAGGGGCAATAAGAAAAGAAGAGAGATGATCTACTATCACCCTATTAATCTCCTCAGGCATCTTCCTGTTAAACGAACGGCAGCCTGCTTCCACATGGAGCACCGAGATATGGAGCTTAGCCGCTGCCAGTGCTCCTGCTAAAGTGCTGTTAGTATCTCCCTGAACAATCACTAATTGAGGCTTTTCCTTCAGAAGCACTTCTTCAATATTCTCCAGCATCATCGCTGTCTGCTTGCCAGCAGGATGAGAGCCGATAGTGAGGTTGTAAGACGGTGGTTCCAGCTGCAGCTCATCAAAGAAGACCTTATCCATCCGATAGTCATAATGCTGCCCCGTATGGATCAGGATATGCTGGAATTCTTTGTCTAGCAGAGGAAGCAATGGTGAGAGTTTGATGATTTCTGGACGGGTTCCTAACACTGTAGCGATCTTCAATGGATTTTTTGCTGGATATCCCATCTTCTCCTTGCCAGAAAAATACTTTATAAACGTGGTGGAACTAAAGACTCTGTCCTAAATGTGATTAGCATGTTTTATACGAGCATTTCTTTGCTTAAACATTTTCTTGTGGAAGGGGATGCTCCCTACGGGAAAGAGCCACAGTTTACTGAAAAAATCATAAAAATGCGTGAAACCGTCTCACCTCGCACTAAAGTGCGAGGTTTGAACAGAGACGGTTCAAGAAATAGGACGACGATCCTATTTCTGAACAAAAATGAAATCGCAGTTTCATTTTTTGTTTCTAAACTACGCATTTTTAGGATGCAAAGAAATCCGAAAGGATTTCTTGCACAAGAAATGAACACATTTCTTTGTGCTAAAAAACCAGACCATTCATCCATTGACTAAAGTCAATGGTTTTCTGGTTTTTTTTCATAAGCAAAGCGAGTACATGCTAATCCGAGTAGAACGAGATTTAGGACAGAGCCGGAACTAAAGTAAATGGACAGAGGACCAAATTACTTTTTTCCAGAAAAATCTCCTTTCAGACGATGCTTCGCTACTCTCAAGGCAAAGGCAGTATGGCTCTTGATAACTCTCAACAGTTTCATCTTCGACGTGCCAAAGACCCTGACGTTAAGGACAGTGGGATATTCTTTAACCTGATATCCTTTCATCATCGCAAAAATAAGAAATTCTGCCGTGCTCAAAAAATCATTAGATCTAAACGGAATATTTTTCACAACATCTTTGCGCTGAGCGCGGAAGAGGGCAGTAAACGTATATATTTTCGATCCCGTCAGCAGACGATCGATAGCGGTAACCGCTTTGCTTAATGCCAAGCGATATTTTGGAACATTGTTCACCCCACCCAAAGGATGGTAAGGAGAAGCGGTGACGATGGCCGTTTCTTCATCCATCAGCTTCAGCAGATCAAAGATCCCTTTTGGCTCATAGGTGCAATCGCTATCCATGGTGACGATGATATCTCCTTGGGCAGCAGCAAATCCTGTACGTAACGCTGCCCCTAAGTTCATGTTCTTCTCATGACGGATGATCTGAGCAGGATGCGGAGGAAGATGCTGAGCAGGATGCGGAGCAGAAAACTTTGTTACAAAAATCTCCTGAAGCAGCTGATAGGTATTATCCTTGCTGCCATCATCAACGAAGATCAACTCCCAATCATAATCTTTACTAAGTTGGTCCAGCACCGGAAACAAGTTGTCGGCAAGATGCCGGAGCCCTTCTTCCTCATTATAGCAGGGGATGACGATAGATATCTTCATCCTCAGCAATCACCGCTGCGGATTTATAAATATTTGGGGATAGAGATACATTTACCTTCATAACACTTATAAATCACTTTAGCCAACACAGAGGGATGATAGAAGAACTCCTTTCTGGCGTAGAAGTTATTCAAAAAGTGAACTTAGGATTACAAGCTAACGGTCAACTGATAAAAGCCTTTGATATTGCCCCTCCAGTTAAATTTTTGGTTGCTCCTGATCCATTACCTGGAAGAAGTGATCACTCTCTGAAGTATGCACAGACAGGTCTATTCCACTTTGGAAATACAACCTATTTTCTGGCAGTGGGCAATGCGCCAAACGCTGGTCAACATGAGCAGAGTGATTTTCTTTCTCTACAAATGGAATGGTATCATAGAACCCCTGATTCAATGACTGAACGAGAAGTTGTAGAGATATTCCGAGAGTATGCAGAGATATCAAAAAGAAATCTCACAGGGAGATCCTCACTGATAGGTGCAACAAGCACGGGCCATCTTACTTTTTCTTCAGAAACTGCTAGACAGGCATTTCTTAGAGTATTTCCGAACGACACATTTATTTCTTTTTCAGCACCACAGCAAGAAAGAGGAGAAGACACTATCATGCGCTATCATCATTCTATTGTAGACCACATAGTACAAAAACTCCCTATCTTCTTAGAAGGAGTACCCTCGAGATTCTACGCAAGAAAATCATAAAAAGAAGGCAAGCCTACTCACAAATGCATAACCACAATTCCCAGCAAGATCAGGCTTATCCCGATGATCTTATACTTATTAATCTGTTCTTTCAGGACGGTCTTCGCTAAAATAATCGCCCAAATATAGCTTATGGAAGCTGTGAGATAGATGAACGTCAATGAGGCCTGCTGTAAGGCATAGATGTAGAAGACAAAAGAAACCCCAGCAAGGATAAACGCCCCCATCAGCTTATAGTTCTGAAGATTGATCTTCAACCCAGCACCAAGCTTAAACAGAAGTGTGCTGAATGCGCCAAAAATAGAGGAGATCAGGATGAACATCAAGGCCAAGGCAACATTCATTGTTTACCACCCCGACCAATAAAGATGACCCCACCGATGATGAGCAAGATACCTACCCATTTTTGAAGAAGAATTTCCTCTTGAAGAAAATATACGGAAAGAAGAGTAACGATGACATAGCTGGAAGCCATCACAGGATAGACGACAGACATCTCTCCTAAACGGAAAGCAAAGATAAACACGATAGAGCCGAGGGCATATAGCCCTAACCCCAGCAGGAGAGGGTAGTTATAAATTTGGTTCCAGTGCAAGGCAAAATTATCGCTGCCAAACTTCAGCAAGATCTGTGCCACCGAAACAATGATAGTACAGACCAAAGCTAGAATGATGGCTTTTGTATTATTTTCCATGATTGATCATTGAGTTTATTTCTCAGCGTTCTTTTCAGAGATTGCTTGTTGATAAGAGTTAATAAATGTATGTAATTTTCTCTTGGAAAAAGAGGGATTATTAGGGATAAAGATAATCTTCTCTGAAAGTCTCGATCCCAGCCACGGCGGTAAGAACAGAAAATTCTTAGCAAGGGCGCGATCCCGCTGGTCTTTACTTTCAAACCAGAGAGACAGATAATTATGGCTAGATAAAGCCCCCTTCGCCAGCCGTTGTGTCGGCACGTGATCTTTTAATAAAAGATAATTCCTTCTCCTTTTCAAGATGGCTTTATGAATATGTTGCACCTGTCGTAAGGCCAGATATGCTTCCAACGGACTACAACGAAAATTTTTATCAAGACTGTTCACCATCTTCAGATCAGTATTTCTTCTGGCGATGTCAATCAGGATCTTGGAAAAGAAAAAAGCTTTAGTTTCATATAATGAAGCCATCAGCCTTTTCATATAGCCCATAAATGGAGCTGGTTGATCAAGAGCATCCCGCAACTCACAGATCTTCAGCACGTCATGATTTGTTATCAGCGCCCCTCCACCAACATTAACAAGCTGCTTGGTGAAACTATAGATAGTATAATCCCCAAAACTGCCAGCTAATTGACCCTCTTCCGATGCACCTAAAGCATGAGCAATATCTTCAATTAAGATAATGTTATTCTTCTTACAAAGGTTGGTGATTTCTCTGATTCCACTAGGATTCCCATACGTATGGACAAACACCAGAGCCTTTGTCTTCTTCGTTATATTTTTCTTGACTTCTGTAATATCAACATTAAATGTCCTATCGTCAACCTCCACTAGAATAGGTTTTCCTCCAGCTTTCTCGATAGCTTGTGGCAAACTATCACAGATAAACGATTGAATGATCACCTCATCATCCTTCTGCAGCGAAAGACTTAGCAGTAAAGTATACAACGCATTCCGGCAGGAGCTGAATAGAACAGTATTCTTCAAGCCCAGGAATGATGATAATTCCCTCTCCAGTTGTTGTCGTATGTTCATAGTTCTTTCACTTTCAGATGTAATAACTTTTCAACCTTATCTTTTTCATTATATAGTTATCGTCATGATTTATTTATTTATTGTCATTATTTATTTTGTCATTACTTATATCCATTATTCATTTATTCTCTTCATTATTGAATCCCCACTATTATTGAGGAACAGTCAGATGAATAGTCAGACAAATTGCCGCATGACAAAGGGGCTTATCTTTTTAATCAGCCATATCGGCAACATCCGCCAGACCATTCCGTAAAGGCGATACAAGCCGAATGATCTTTTGAGTTCAGGGATATTTTTCTTTTCCCTGGCATAAAAATAATAAGGGATCTCTCTCTTCTCCTTGCACCAGCGCTCCTTAAAAGCATAGAGATAACCATCATTTAGCTCTTTCGTCGTTCCTCCAAAATCAAGAGTACTGTAGCCATTCTTTATTCCATATCGAATCACTTCCCATAACAGAAGGTAATACGGGCAGAGCGACGTGTATCTATAATCCGCTCCCGCAAAGCCATATTCTATCTCTAGACGATGGGTAAAGAAAAATGCAGCAGCTATCGGCTTCTGCTCAAGATAGGTGACGCCGACGAAAGCTGCGCATGTCTCCAGAGCATCGACAAATAATTGATACGGCCAAGCAGGAACACCGCGTTTCTTTTTAGTATACAGATATACTTTATAAAAATCAGCAACCATCTCTTTGCTTTTTCCTAGTTTGACAGAAAGACCGTTTTTTCTGGCCTTGTTGATATCATATCTCACCCGTTTATCCAAAGAGTGGAATGTTTCTTCTTCCGTCTTCTTAAAATGAAAAATGAAATCGGTGATGGGAGATTGCTTTACAAAATCATCAGCGATTCCTGCAGGCAATTCCTCTCGCTGGCGGATCTCCAAGAATCTGCCTCCAGCTGACAGTTCTTGCGCTTTAGTTAGTAATTGCCGCTGGCACTCACTATTTTCGCCTATTACACCGCCAAAAGGAAAAAAAGGGATAGAAACAAAACGGCGTCCCTCGATGATACTATTAGCTTCAAAAAGAGGAAGAGCGCCAACGATCTTTTCTCCTTTTTTAGCTAAAATATAGAATGGCTTAAATTTGAAATGAGAGGCAATAAGGTCCTTCACTTCTAAGCTATGCTCGTAAAGCGCAGCAGGATGCTCGGTGATGAATCTCTTGTACTCAGCAATATCCTGCTCTGTTAACAATGAAATGGTATAATTTGTCATGATCAGTTCTCTTCAACTATCTCCACCTATTTATCTCAGCAGCTAATGCCATCAGACAAACTGCCTGATCACTATCGGACTTAATAATTTTATCAAACTGACTGGCAATTTTGCCCAAACAGAACTAGCTATCTTTAGCAATAAGCTCTGGTCGTGCACAGGAATCTTCTGGCCTTTATTCAGGGAGTAATAATACGGCACTTCTTCAACGGTATCTGCCCACTTCTTCTTAAATTCGTAAAGACCACCATCATTAGTCTGAAGGGTAGCCCCGCCAAAATTGAAAAGGGTATAGCCTTTCTCACACGCATCAGTGATTGCCTGCCAAAGAGCCAGATGATACGGCTGAAGCGCCATGATCTCTGGCTGATGCGCTGCTCCGGCAAAAGCGTACCGCACTTCTTTGTGGTGATATATCAGAAAGATGGATGCGACAGCTTTACCTTGAAAAAAGGAGGTATATATCCTTACATCATCACCAAAGGAATGAAGGATGTCCTTAAAATAATCATAAGGATAGGCAGGAACTCCCCTTATTTTTCTCGTCTGAAGAAAAAGATGATAAAAGGTATCAAGATCGCTGGGGGTATTCCCGCTATGAACTACCATTCCTGACTTTCTCGCCTTTGTAATGCCCCAGCGAACACTGCCTTTCGGCAATTTCTTCCAGACCTCTTGATGGTCTGCAGACAAATGCAAAGAAAAATTGAAGACATGATTCACCGAAGGGATATCAGGAGAATAAACACTTGGTCCGTAACTATCTGGTTTTTCCCGGATCTCCATAAAATCAACCTGATGTTCCTGAGCAAGCCGCTTTGCAAACGTGAGAAGCTCCTTCGCCGTCTCTTCATCATTTGCAAGAATTCCGGTGAAAATAGCATAAGGGGTAGAGACAAATCTCTTCCCAAAGATGCTGACAGCTTTAAACAAGGGCAGGACACCGATAATCTTTCCATCGTCATCCTTGCCGAGAAGGTAATAGGGAGTAAAGTGAAAATTCTTCTGGATGATCTCTTTCCATTCTAAAGTATATTCAAACGTTACTCTCCCGTCCAAAATCATTTCTCCAAGAAATTGTTGGTATGCATCTTTATCTTTCTCCTCAAACAAACAAATGATACCTTTTTTTTGTTCATTTTGTTCATCTTCTCCTTTCTCCAAAGGATATTTTTGAGCGACAGTAGTTTGAGTTACCGTAGTCATGAATGCTTTGCCTCAATATTTTTTTTCTCCAATATTTCCTGGAGAACATTTTCCAAGTCTGTCATCATTCGATAAAGCGAATTTTCTTCTCACCAGCTCTTCCGTGGTAATAACAGTATGACGGCTGGCAATATCTTTAATCACACGCTCAAAGAGTGCTTCACGTTTCTTTAAGGATATGCCTACATGAGGTGCAACAGTATTTCCTATAATTGTATTGCCCATAACAGTATTGCCCGTACTAGTATTATCCATACCATCAGTATTATCTACACTATTATTTCTCCTGCCTCTCTGTGGGAAAGGATCATCCGCTAGGTCAACAGCATGAAATTCATAATTGAGGGGGATTTTTGCCATGGAGACCATCTGCCGGCCAATCCAAAAGTATGGAAAACCTAGCTTATTGATAAACGTGGCATGAAATGGCAGACGAAAAAAAGGGAGCGTTGTGCAAGGCACTTCCAGAACTCCTCTCTCGGCATTCCCCTGAATATCTCTATCTCTGCTTCCATGCGCCTTCCTCCACTCCACATCCCTGCTCGGCCAATAAGGGGCATTGGGAGCAAAACACCAGCTCCATTTTGGCCCATGGCTGCGTTTCACACCTCCAGACATAAACCTATTCAGCCCCATCAGCAAAGGATAAGCAAACGTCGGAATGACAGAGGAATCATACAAATAACCGCGTGACGATAAGAGCTGCAATGTTTCTATATCAATATCATAGCCTGGCACTTTAAATCCTAGTGGCTTCTTTCCGATGACTTCCTCGATGAGCTCTTCACTTCGCTGGATTTCTAGGATCTTCTCCGACAAAATAAGCTTTCTGAATCCAAAAATATGAGAATAAGTATGATTGGCAACTTCATGCCCGGCTCGATTTATTTTTTTAACTAAGGCCCGCTTCTGTGGGATTTCTAAGTCCTTTCCGATAACAAAAAACGTTGCCTTTACGCCATACTTTTCAAAAAGGTCAAGA
This sequence comes from Candidatus Nanoarchaeia archaeon, assembly GCA_035289385.1. Lineage (GTDB taxonomy): Archaea > Nanobdellota > Nanobdellia > Woesearchaeales > GW2011-AR9 > JACOZM01. The sequence goes on from DATDXI010000012.1 coordinate 35,752, forward strand.
TAACGAGGGATAGAAGTAATAAAGATATCATCGGGATATTCAGGAACAGTATTCCCATAATAAGAAGAATTGACCCAATGGCCGTCTAAATCTACTTGGATTGTACTTAATTTTTTTTGTGGTAGCTGTTGCAGCATCTGTTCTGCCATGCTTCATATCAGAAATGACCCCTAATTAAAGGTTATGATATAGTGTAATACTTCAGCTTTGCGAAGGAGAACACGTCTCAAAATAGCATCCTAAAGCCTTATCCTGCAACTCTATCCTTCTTAAACAAGAAGATGACCGGCATCTTCTGCATACCCTTCTCCGTTGGGACTTCCCTTTCCACAACATGAACTATCTGAAATCCTTGGCTTAAAAAGTAATCGATACTCTGCTGGCTGACGGGCCAATACCATTTTGGCTGAGTGTATTCCCAAACATCGATCTCCAGGAAGATGTCATGATCCTTCACTAACATAGCCAGATCTTCTTCAAAATTCTGCTTTGCATCATCAGGGTGAAATTCCTCCAGATAACGATCGCCGCGCAGCCACCATAATGGTCCACCGACGATCGGGCTGTCTTCATGCCCTTCGTTATAATATTCCCTGCCGACAAAAGCACGGATAGACCTCGGAGAACCGGCAAAAATGATGGCATCATCCGGCGCATTTTCCTTAAGCCATTGTCCAGCTTCCTGATAGCCAAGAAAAGTAAAGGACTTGCCATATGCTAAGCTGTCAGCTACGACAAACGACTGTTGGGCGATGAAAAATACTGCTCCAAGCACGAGCAGGAATTTAAGCGGAGATGCAAATTTCTTGGTAGTAAACCCTGCAGCAAAAGAGGCTAGCTCTGTTAAGGTAAAAACTGCTAAGATGATGGCTAAAGGCAAGAGAGGAAGCATATATCTATCTTGAGTGTTATCGACGTTTACTTCAAAGAACAGCCAGTAGCATACCCCTAACACTAATGGTCCATAAAAAATTCTTTGCCGATAGATGATGACCAGAGCGATCCCCATGAGTACAAATGGGATCAGATACCAAGAAAAGATCCATTTGAGCATCCCTGCCGCTTCAAGACCAAAAGGCATTCCCCGCAGCTGAAGAAAGAGGCCAAAGACACGCCCAAGAAGTTTTGTATGCAGGAAAACAGCAGCGACTATCGAAGCGACAATAGCTGCTCCCCAGGGAATGACCCATGAAGCAATATATGGCTTTGAAAGAAACATCTCTTTCCTTTTGAAGAGTAAATAATAGACAAGAATAGCTAAGATAAAGAGAACTGACTGGACCTTATGGAGCAAGGTGATCAGGAAAGATAAGCCTAATATGATCCCCCACTTCATATTCTGCTCCTTTTCCAGCTTCACTAATGAATACATCAGAAAAATGACGCTGACGAGCAATGGAGCATCCCCCAGCGGGCGGATCGTGTAAAAATAATAGATATGGTTTACAGAAAGCAAGATAGCCGCCATCAATCCCGTAAACTTATCACGAAGCTCCTTGCCCAGCAGATAGATGAGGATAACTCCTAACACGCAGTAAGTAAGGATCATCAGCTCTGAAGCGGTAGATATGTTGCCAGTGATGATAGAATAAAATGCAGTTATTGTTTGAGGGATAGCATAATCTTCTAAATAATACGTCGGCCAGAGCAGGGTGGAAAGAGGATGCATGATTAATTTCTGCGCATACCACAGATGGACTGCTGCATCGTTCCAGATGCTTTCCATGGGCAGATACTTCAGCCTGATCAAGACGGTCCCTATAACAACAAAGAACAGCAGGATAGCATACAAACCTATCTTTCGTTCCTTGCCTTGGAAATAAACTCTTGCTTTTTGAAAGAGATCGAAAGCATTTTTTTTCTGCTCGGAAAAAGGTTCATGATGAGGGGATACTTGTTCATGATGTTGGACTAGCGGTTCCTGATGGGAAGACGCATGATGATGAGACCTATGGCTAGGATGCCCCTCCTCTGTATTGATATGTTCATTGACCATCGTTTTATGAGACCGTTTTATGAGATAGTTTAACAAAAAATACGCTAGGCGGAGATAAAATCTCAAACCTTAATGGATAACCCCCACCGGATCTGGTATCAACCGCATATCTTCCGGGCGGATCACTTTAGAGAACTGATAATCCCCTACACCTAACGGGTTAAATCTACCAGTATACATAATTTCCAAAATTAACCGAGGCTTCTTCCTCGATCTCGAGCCATAATGGAAACATCGTGAAGCATTGATCAGCACAGCATTTCCCGCTGTTCCAACCACCTTCAGCGCTTTTTCCGGAGATATCTGCTGATACATTTTCTCATCAGTCACCCGCTCATTATAATATCCTATACGGTCAGCGATGACCTCTGATATGTCTCCTGGGAGGAAAGTAAAAGGCCCAGCATCCTCATCAACGTCATGGATAGCGACGAATATCTGAAAGCGCTTATGAAACCTCTTATCCAGATGATACATCTGCGGCCCGATCGTCTGGTCATTAACGGCAGTATGCATCAGAAAGATATCCCCTATTACGGGCTTCTCTCCCATATAGTTGGCAACCATGCTGACAATCTCTGGCTTTGTGGCAAATGTTACAACAGGTAGTATCTCTTGAAGAGAATAATACTTCCCTTTTACACCGCCTTTGCCGATAAGGAAAGGCTTCGCCTTGAATTCTTGGGGGTTTTTCCGGTAATACTCCTCGACGTCAGCGCTCTTTTCCTTGAACAGCTTCTGGCAATGGGCAACAACCTCTTGTAATCCTGGAAGCGATTTTGCCGTGATAAACTTATAATGCACATCTTTAGGAAGAGTTAAAGGAGGCTGAACACGTTTCAGGAAAGGCTGTATCTCCTTTTCCCGATTCAGGTAACGAAAGGGATGGCGCGCTATCTTTAAGCTGCGAAGAATTGCCCAGCGATACTTGCAATGGACACCCAATTTAGTCAACCCATGGTTGATGATCCTGTCTGTCCCGGTGCTTCGGAATTTTTCAAAGGTATACACGCTCTTAACTCCCATAGCTGCTTCAGTAAAAAAAGAGATTTATAATACTTTTGGTGATAGGATATATGAGTCCAGAAAAGCTACAGATCTGAGAAAAACAAGGGGAGAAAAAAGAGAAAACAAAGGGAAAAAGGATTACTTTGTGGAACTAAATACGTGCCTTCTTCCGTGTCAAAAAAGCGAATACTTTCTTGAACAGCCGCAAGTCTAGCTTAAATTTCTTCTCTATCAGAAGCAGGATATCTTTATCCTCTTTGCCGATTCCCCCAAACAGAACGACCAAAAAAGCGTAAGTGATGAGGAACACAGCGCAAAGGGCAGAGAAACTAAAGAGCTGCAGTTGAACGTCCACCAAGCTTAAGAAAACCCATACTCCTCCTAAAGGCAACAAGGCCCCGGCAAGGTACTTCAGATAATACGAAAGTGGCAAGGCAAAAGGGACGATCTGCCGTACTTTTATCCAGATGATAGCTTCTTTCAGGATTACAGAAAATGCTGTTGAAGATGCTGCACCCAAAAGCCCATATGTAGGGATAAGGATGACATTAAAGATAATATTGATTGCAGCAGCGGAAATATTCACCCAGAAGATAAATTTTACCTTATCAAAAGACTTCAGCACTTCTACCGTCGGCCCAGTTACCACACTGATGAACGAGCCAAGGATCAGCACGATGGCTGCCGGATAGGCGCTGATATACTCATTGCCAAAGAGAATTCCGATAATGGTCTTGGGAAAAGAGAGAAAGAGGATAAGAAAAGGGCAGCTCAGCAAAAAGATCCAGCGAGTGATGACGGTAAAGATCTTTCCAACTTCTAGAGGATCCATCTTTGTCCGTAATTCCGTCAGGATCGGAAAAGCTATCCTCGAGAAAGAAGCTAAAAAGATGATGATGCTGGAGCTTATGGCAAGGGCAACATTATAGATCCCCACTGCTGCCGCATCCTTAAAATAGCCCAGCAGAAACGTATCCGCCCAGCCCATCACGTCTAGGAATATGGCGGAGAGGAACAGAGGCAGAGAAAATTGCAGAAGCTTCTTGTATTCCATGATCGGCTTTTCTTTGCTGGTGAAGATAGGAACAACTTTCTTTTCCAGAAAGAAGAAGTTTACGGCTAACCCTATGATCGCAGACAGCAAAAAAGCAAAGGCTATGTGCACTACAGAGCCAGAAATCAAAATGACGATTCCTATCAGCAGTATCAATAGGCCTTCCCTGCCGATAAGAGAAGAGGTCAGGGAATATTCCGGTTTCTTAAAAGCAATAAAAGATTTTCCGATAAGTTTTGTGATAGTAAAAAAAGGTATGCTCAGAGAAAAGATGATAAGGATTGGAACAAACTGTTCATTGTGAAAGAAAGTGATCGCTATAAATTTGGCGAAGACAATGAAAATGATGCTGGAAAAGCTGCTGAACAGAAAAGCAAGTTTGGTTGCAGCATAAACAGTTCCCTTTAAACGAGGCATATCGTTGGCAACATTATACTCTACAATATACTTGATGATCCCATTATTCGTGCCCAGGGTTGCCAGAAGAGCAGTAATGTTGACGACCATGATGCCTAATGACAGCAACCCAAAATCAGACGGACCTAGATACCGTGATAACAGCAGCTTCTGGACAAAACCAAAAAGATATAATACCAAGCTTCCAAAGAATAAGATCCCTGCTCCTCTGGCAATATGAGTAAGCCCGTCGCTCTTAGTATCCATCATGTTTAGTATCTCACAGTTATGGCATTATCATTTTTAATGATATTATCATCGTTAGTATCCATCAAGCGTTGTATCGCCGTAACAGATAGTTTTCGTTCATAACTCCTCAAAGAAGATGTCATAATGGAATTTGTTGAGCTTTCTTCCGAGAAGATCTTTTTCCTGACGATAGACCATCCTTCAACCCTCTCGACATCATAATCTCCTCAGTATAGAGTTCTAGCCCAGTTACAATCTTATTGATATTCTCATCAGTCAAAGACCTATGTTGACAATCACCTGGCAAAGCTCCTATTCCCAGATATGTCGCTTTAAGCACGGCAGCAACAAACTTTACCGTAGCGTCATAGCTTATCGTTCTTCCTAATGAGGAAGACACCAGCTCCGGAAGCTTTTCGATGCTTTCTACTCTCTTGACTTCATCAAACAGATTGTAAAATACTTCTCCGAATGTGAGAACGGGCTTCTGCAACAAGACCGCCTCCCACCCTACTGTACCGGTAATAGTAATGACTAATGAAGACTTTTTAATCATCTCTATCGTATTTGCAAACGGAGAGATCAACCGAACATTCTGGTGCTTCTTGATAGATCTGTGGAACCCTGCCGGCCTGATAGAAAAGTTTTTTGGATGCTCCTTGACATAAAGCTTATAGTCGCAGGGGATCGCTTTAACCAGATTGTCAATAAGGCTTACTTGATCAACATACCATTTTCCCCGGATAGAAGTAGATGCTTCAGGGAACACTTGCAACGGGAAAAAAACATATTTTTCATGTTCCAGAGGCTGTTCAAAACGGCTGCTTCTTTTTAAGAGCTTATCTTTAAGGGGATGCCACAAGAAGGGAGCTAAGTGGGGAAGGCGTCGTCGATGAGCCAGCCTTTGCAGATCCATCTTGACCCTTGATAATTTTACAGACAGGGGCTCTTTTACCAGGGTAGAATCATCTGGCTTAAAGGGAGCATCAGTAAAGCTCTGGATCAATTTCATCGCTTCTTCCTGATCAGCTTTAGTCATCCCCCTCTCTTTTATGGAAGCATAATGCTTGACGAGCAACGGCCATTCGCTATGAAAAGCATTATCAAACGTAAACCTTCCAGGGATTCGGGGATTGATCAGCTCTAAGACAGGAATATGATGAGCCAAAAAAATTTTATAGACGAGAACGTAGCTGTAGCCAGATATATCCATCATAAAGACGCAATCTGGCTTTACTTCTTGGATTATTTTTTCCGTACCCTTAATGATAAACTCCATGTAACGGAAAATATCCTTTTCAGGAATCTTCTCCCGGCTCTTGTTTCGGAGAGCAGTCAGCTGCCAGATGTCAAAGACGCGGAAATCATAACGGTCTTCACTTTTTCTGACGTAGTCAACATCAGGATTTTCTATAGTCGTGCTGAGCGGAGCAAGCTGAAATACATTATCCTTATCGATGCCTTTTGAAGTCAAGAAACTGGCAACAGTTCCCGGAGCTAAAGAAAGGAAATACCCCTTGCTGTCATGCCTTCTAGCCAGCTCTTGGCTTACCTTGACCATCAATTCCTCACGGCCAGAAGACCCCGTGACAAAAACTATCTTTTTCTTATCAAAGGAACTCTTGGAGTCATTTAAGTGAGGAAAGTGATTAGAGTGGTTTGAACGGTGCGAATTGTTCTTCTCATCATTCTTGAGAGGGGTTTCCATCAGCCTCTCCACTTGACGTGTGTTTATTAATATTTTGAAAGATGGTTTTTAAGGATATGATCTGCGAGATTTAGGACAGAGCTGAGATAATCAGAGAGATAATTAGGGAGATAATCAGAGAGATGAACAGAAGAAAGATGAACATAAAGATGATAGAACGTACGACGAAAAAAGAAAGACCCTGTTTTGGAAGAGTCTTGTTTCAGAAAGTATTTAAAAGCGCACTTTGCTGAAAGTATAGTTTAATTGAAAGTATGAGGATATTCAACGGAAGGAAAACGAAAAGATTACGGGCAAAAATGACAAATCCAAAGATGATGAAATTTAAGAGATATAAAAATACTTCTTTCCGTTTTACTCCTCTTATCCCTTTTGTCCGAGGAAGAGTTCTGGATGTATGTTGTGTAGGTATGGGAGCAAATGACATTATGGGCGGGCATGATTTTATGCACGGAAAACTAAAGAGAATTAAGCCTGACATCGAGTTATATGGCATGGACATCGATAAGGAAGGGGTTGAAAAGCTCAATCAGCATGGTTTTAAGGTTATCCATCAGGATGTTCAAAAAAAATTTGACCTAAAGATGAAGTTTGATACCATCCTTTGTGAAGAAGGGATTGAACATCTCGATGATCTTAACAGCTTTTTGAAGAATATGCATGACCATCTTAAAGATGATGGCTTATTCTTATTGACCACCCCAAATATCATCGGCCTTCATGTTTTCTTAGGAGTTCTTTTGCATGGACAACCACGAAAAAACCCCTATCACACCCATTATCATACCCGAGATTCTATCAAATATTTGCTGGAAAGCAATGGTTTTGAGATATTAAATATCGATTGGTTCTCTCCCACAAACCTTAAGGCAACAAACTTTAATGCCAGAATGAATTCGTGGCTTACTGCCATCCTTCCCCATCGCTGGGGCAAACATATTTGGGTCGTGGCTAGAAAGAAAGGAAACAGAAAAGGATATAGAGGAAGAAGTTACCAGGATATACCTTGGGCCAGTACAAAAACTCGTGTCGGATAATCCTCCGCAAAATAGGTAAAAGCTTATTGATTAGGAAAGGAGGAGTAAAGAACTTATTTTTTACAATTAAAATATTTCCTTCTCACTAATGGGCTTGAATCTTTTGGGCCAATAGAAGAATATTTTCCAGTAAACACGACCAAATTTCCATAAAAGCGCAACTTTTGAGCCAACCCTTTCTGGAGGAGGTGATACGATGCCAAATTATGGAAAGAAACACCGAATTTTGTAGTTGGGCATTTCCCTGGCTGAGCATATTCCTCCAAGTGGTCGTAAAGTGTAGAAAAGATATCCATGGTTGGCGAGTTGGAAAAGAACCAGAGATCAGCCATCCCTATCCCCGTGTAAGGATATCCTATGGGAACATACAGGGGAATAAATCTGTGGAACTGGCTGTAAAACTTTGCCGCATAGAAATACTGTGGATCAAAATGGCTAAAGGTAAAATCTTCATCCCAGGCAATGTCAAATCTGCTCAGAAAAACAAAATCATAAGTAATTTCCTGTTCCTTTTCATATGCTGCCTTAAGCTCTACCGCCTTTTTGATGCTATAGGTCATGCTGTAATGCACAAATTTTCTTTGTTCCGTTCCCTCCATTAGTTCTGATAGTTTAAACTGCCTCTGCTTTTCAAAGATGGATTTCTTGGGCTTATAGAGCGTGAGAATAGGCTGTTCAAGTTCTGTGCTCCAAGTATGGACGAAGATGTCAATATTTTTGTTCTTCTTGAAGAAATGCTTATCGTAATGCTTAAATCCCAGTTCTAAAACTTCTTGGGAGCTAAGGCTGCTTTCTCTGGTTTTACCTTTGATGCCACCTACTAAACCAAAGAGGCAGATGGCAACTCTCGGCTCTTTTCCTAGTGGAGATGACGCTTCCCGAGATGCCACTGCTGGAGATGCCGCTGGTGAAGATGCTACAGAGGGAGATGCTGCTGGTAGAGTTGCTGCAGATGAAGATGCTGCAGGTGGAGTTGCTGCAGATGAAGATGCTGCAGGTGGAGTTGCTGCTGGAGATACCGGTAGTGGAGATGCCCCTGGCAGAGGTGCCTCTTGTCGAGATGCTCCCTCTTGAAATGCTGCTTCCTTTGGAAAATAAGCAAGATCCTGCTTAAGCAGATGATAGAGATACGTCGGAATCTGGAGAGGCCGCATAGGTATTCTGGATCCCCCCTCTTTTTAAAAGTTATTGATTACTCTATCAGTTTTTCTTTCACAAAAAGAATATTTGTAATCCCCGAGCGCTCTATTTTTTTTGTTTTTTCTCTCAGAGGATGAAAACCATGCCCCTTCAAGAAGGAAAACACCTGAGGCGCTTCATTCTTACTGGTCTCACAATAGACATATGTAGCTTCCACAAGAGCCTTTTCCATACCTTGCAATACCGCCAATTCATGACCTTCAACATCTATCTTGATGAAATCAACTTTCCCAAGATGAAGATCGTCAAATCTTCTCAGCGGAACATCCATCGTGGAATCAATCTTTGTCTTGATGCGATCCATAAACCCCTTGCTCAGCGAATGCCCGCCATCATTCTCTTTACTGAGGTATATCGTCTCCGCCCCTTCTTTGTTGGACAGGGCATAAGGAAATAATGTTATATTTTTCTTGGTAGGGTTCTGCTGAAGATTCAATTGAAAATTATCGACAGTTACCGGCTCAAATGCCAAAACTCTTTTAGCATAACAAGCAGCGATCAGCGATGTCTGACCGATATTTGCGCCAACATCAACATATACACTCTCTCTTCCCAGACGTTCTTTTAAGATTGCTGCCAACGTGTCAGGATTATTCAGATAAAAACGCCTTCTGCTGACATAGCTTCTCAAGTTCAGCCGGAGGATATACTCATTCTTCTCATCCAGCCTAAATTCCTGATCAACAAATATATCCTCAGGATGGTTGCTGAGGAGACCATCAAAAAAAGCAAAAAACATAGCACGAAGAAAGATAGGGTTTATCTGCCGATAGTTCTTCAGGGAAATGATAGGGATAACATGATGAGGGATGACGTGATAAATGGCAGATCCTAATTTTCGGAAAAGAAAGATCCCGACGTTCTTCACTTTTCGAAGGAAAAAGCTATTCATGATATCCATATTCTTACCTACTTACCTACTTACCTACTTGCCATAATCCAAATGAGATACATTTTATCTAAAAGAGATTCATGGTATCTCAAAGAGATCTGTGCTATCCCACAGAGACCCATCAGTTTATAAGGATTGAGGAAGCATGCTCTTAGGGTTTATGCTCATGAGGAAGGCTGTGTTCCTTCTCGATCCTCCCATCTCCTCTGCTGGCATCATCTTCATGCCGTACAACATCATCAACCTCTGGCGTCGAGCATTCGATGATAATCGAATCTTCTAAAGCGATGGTTCGATGCCTTTTCGGAGGGATGATCTCCCATAGGCCACCTTCTTCGACAACCTTCTTCTCAATTTCACCATAAGCATTTTCATACCATGCTTCCACTCTCCCCTTGACTAAAAAATTGATCTCTCGTTTCTTCTCATGATGTTGGAAGCTCATCTTCGTCCCTTTCTTCACATATAATTTCTTGAACACGTAGGGCTTTTCCTCAGCGCCAACTTCTTCTCCAAAGCGATAATTCAGCCAAACTTCACCGACGCTTTCAATTCCGTTGAATGTCGCATTGCCCCAGGGTTTTGTGACAAATTTCGCGCCATCTTTCTCGTAATAGAGCCAGTTTCTGCCATTATTCACCACTCTGCCCTTATCTTCTAATCTGAACCGGACGAGAGGAATCAGCTCACGGACACTCAAACCGGAAGGATATCTTAGTGCAGCCCATTTTTCTTTTAGCGAAGCATCTCTGCCTTTTTTATCATAAATCCTCTTAATATCTTCTTCATCATAGAACCCATGGCTGATCTCGATAAAGGTAGACCCACCCTCCAATGAAATATTCACTGGAGCATGAACCATCCCCATAGGAATTACAACCTTATCCCCAGGTTGCATAACCACCGCATGGAGATTTGCTATTGTTTTTTCAGGGTCATTTGGATAGTAAGTCCCACGATAAACCACCATACTTCCAGAGACTAAAACATACTCTTCTGTCCGATGACTATGGACCTGTACAGAAGGTTCATCAATGATATGATGGATCCTAGTATTAGAATCAAGAATGGCGGATGCTCCCCATGCCCGTTCTACTTCATGGTAAGGAGCCCCTTCAACCAGCGCTTGCTTTGTGGTTATACGATGAAAAAAATAATTTTCTTTACGGTCGTTATTCATATTATTCCTCCACTAAACCAATTTCACTCCATAAAACCATTTGCATCATGCCAATATCACTACTTACCATCATAACTCACAAGCATAACTCACAATAACTATTCACCATCACAACCCGCCACTCACTTTAATCGTTTCTCCCGTCATATAATTGCACTTGTCGCTGGCCAAAAATAAGATAACTTCAGCGATCTCTTCAGGACGAGCCATCCTCTTTAATGGGATCTGGTCAATCTGCTTTCGTATCCTATCCGTAAGCGTCTTCTCCGTCATCGTCGTATCGGTAAATCCTGGCGCAACCGCATTCACCAAAATGTGAGGAGCAAATTCTTTTGCCATATTTGACGTCAAGCTCATGATAGCTGCCTTAGAAGCAGCATAAGCTGTACTGCCAGGAATATGAAGATACCCTTTTATAGAAGCGATATTGATGATCTTACCCTGCCTATTCCTTATCATTTGAGGAAGGACTGCTTTAGAAAAATTCACCGTGCCAAGGACATTCACGTCAAATGTTTCTTTCCAGCTCTCCGTTGTCTGCTCCAAGAATGGCTTTGATAGATTGACTCCTGCAGAATTGACGAGAACATCAATTTCACCGAGAGCTTCAACTGCTTTCTTCACTTGAAGCTCATCTGAAACATCACAGGAGATATATTCAGCCCCTATTTCAGAAGCAAGATTGACCAATTCTGCTGACTGAGTTTTACCATGGAGAATTACTTTAGCGCCATAAGCAGCAGCAAGCTTTGCTATGGAAGCTCCTATCCCTCGAGAAGAGCCGGTGATAAGGATTGTTTTACCGCCCAATGGGCTTTTACCACTTAATGGACTCTTACCACCTAATAGACTTTTACCGCTGAGGAGATCAGTAGCTGTAATGGTCAATCACCTCCATGATCTGATTGATGATGACCTCTCGGATATCTTCCCTCTTCTCCAATTCAGACATCATTGTTTTAAAGCGAGGCGATGAAAAGAGATAATGTCCGGCAATGCAAGCGCAAAGGAATTTGTTTTCTGCAGTATTATCCTGCAGCCATTTCTTCCATTTGCCGCTCTGATACACTTCATCGATAAAATCACCGAAGGGAATGCCATACATCAGGCATTTATTCAGCACCAGCATGGTTTGGACAACACCTAGCTGAGGAGCGATATTCATCGCATCGACGATGCCTTGCCGCGCCAGTATCTCGTCTTTAGAAAGATAATCTGCATTATGCTCCTTTAACTTAAGGCCCTTTCTCTGTAATAATTCATGAACTTTAGCAATGAATCCGGGATTGAAATTTCCCGCCTGATTGATCTCTTTCACTAAGCTTCCTGTCTGCACGACATAAAATAGAGGGTTGCAGAATTCTTTAAAGAAATCGATCTCTTCCTCTAGCTCATGCAGGTTCGCTAGGCTAAAGTTTGTCCCTTCATTCTCATCCGTCCCTATCTCCAGCTCCAGGTTAGGATTTAATTCCAGACAAAGCTCGATCGCTTTTTTAGACGCAGCAAAGCGCTCCCCTTTGCTTCCTTGAAAATGGCAGAAATCTATGTGGATGAGGTCAAAGCCATGCTTAACATCTGAACGGATGGACTCATACGTATCATCCAGGTTAAAATTACCATTAAATCCCGGGCCACAATGGTCGCGGCAGATCTTCACGCTGCTGTGAGGATAGGTGCTCCTCATCTTTCTGATAAAGTCCATGAACTGCTTTGTCGTCCAGTTGTTGACATAACCACCCTTATGGTCCACTTGATTCTTAGAAGGGATGAGCATGAGGGGCCTTCTCTGATAATGCGATACGCGGAATACTGCCTCAACGATCTCCTCACTCATCGGGCCTATCCCTAACTCCAGGTCATATTTTCTAAGCGTAGTCTCCATTTTCCATCAGTGCCTTGTATAACATGAGTTTTCCCATGTAGTAGATCAGAAGGTCAAAAGGATCATGGTGCAGCGGCGACATATTAAGGTAAATTAAAGCACGGAGAATCTTTATCTTGCGAAGATCAAACTTGTTCCTGGACAAGAACGACTCATATTCCTCTTTTGCATCTAAGAGGTCATTCTTGATGGCAAAATTATAATAAACGCTGGTACCGCTCATGTCAAAGGTAAATTTTCCTTCTTTGATAAGCTTGTAGGATATCGTCAATCCTCCATAAAGCTTGGCAAGGTCATAATACAGGTCTCCGAACTTGGTCATGCCACCAAAATCCTGCCTCCAGTCCAGGAGGATAAACTTTTGGAGATTGCTGCTGGGATCTCTGGTGACTAGAATATTGTCAAACTGCAGGTCGCCGTGGAAATTTGAGGGAATACCATTGTTGATCTCCTCCCAATTGATCTTCGCAAGCAGCTCTTTCAGCGCCGGTACTCTGACCCCGTTGATGATGTTGGGAGTATCTTCAAGACCTTTCTTGTCATAGAACATCTCTACCCGCTGGATGGTTTTCTCTTGGTAGAATCTTTTACATGCTTGTGAAAACTCTTTCTTCTCTTCATCAGAGAGATCTATTTTTTTCCAAAGCTCAAATTTTATCCACTGAAGAAAATCATGGACTATTTGAGTGTTCAGGACATCATAAAGCACCTGGCCATCTATCCTTTTATAAGAATAAAAATTGTCTTTGCGCTTTTCTATCTCTGGACAGAGGCCTTTCAGATGAAGAGCCCTTTCACAGCGCTTTGAAGCGATGTCTTGGTCGGCAAAAAATTTTACTACCCTCCCATTGACAAAATAGATGAACTCATCGCCTTTGCTGAAATCGAACGCAGCAGTACTGCCGGAAAAATTCTTATTGGTCTCTATGTAATTATCCAGTGTTCCTGTATCAAACCAAGTGAATCCTACCGGAATGAGCTTATTCTCAATCAATCCCCTAAAGCCATTTGATACCTGCACTTCACCGCTCTTGATCTCTTTATTCTTCTCCAGTGAGGCAAAGAATGTCTCATGATCATAGATTCCAGCAAGGCCCAAAAATGCAAACTTATTGTCCGTCTTGATCTTGTCATCGAGCTGAAAAACTAAATTATTTTTGATCTTGACTGTACAGTAATCTTCCGTTTTCTTCACAGGCGCGATGCCAAACCAGTTCTTGTCAGGGACAGGGATATCTTCCAGGATGAGCGTGTCAGCTACACACAGGACAAAGGGACACTGAAGATGCTCCTTGCACTGAAGGAGAGAATGCCCCGGCCCTGCTCCTGGGCCCATATACTCATCGATAGCAACGAAGGTAAATTTTCTTTCGGGATGAGCTAGGGAGAGATAATTTATCACCGTTTCTTTCTTATGTCCTACGGCTATGACCATTTCCACTTCCTTAGGAAATTTTTCAACATGATAAGATATCGCTGCCTTAAAGTTGACGGGGAGGATAGAAGTGTTGATATGTTTGGAAAGGGCACCCATCCGGTTTCCTACACCTGCCGCTAGAATACATACTTTATAATTGTCCATCCTCTTCACACGTCCATGCCTTTTAGCCATTCATGCTGGTAGCATCATGCTTATAGCGCCATATTAATAGCACTTATAGCATCATGTTGATAGCACCTTTTCGGCTTCACACGAACAGGAATGAACTTTAAATTTCTCTTTATAAATATTATGAACGAGGAGATTAGGAGAGACAGAACTCCAGAAATATCCCCTATTTTCCACTTCTTAGATTATTTCACAAAATATGAGGTTGTACCACAATATTTAATAATGCCCACCAATATTATCGCACTAGTGATTCCATTTAAATTATTGATAATCAAGACATTGATGATCAAGATATTGATGATGAAAATAGAAAGAGGTGTTGGAAACGGAAACTAAGATCTCAGCGGAGGCATATGTTCTTGCTCCAGACCAGGATACCAGGGTGGAGCTGAGTTGGGAAAAAGTAAGGGACGAAATTGTTGCATTGGCAGCAAAGATAGATTATTCTCCAGACATCATCATAGGTATAGCCAGAGGAGGGATGGTCCCTTCTATCTTGCTTTCCCAGCAATTGAACATAGAGAATATCCATGCCCTTAAAGTGGTCAAGCACGGCACGAGAAGAGAGGTCATCGCAGAGGTCTTCACTGACGTTTCAGGGAAGAACGTTCTTGTCGTTGACGACATGCTTGAGACAGGCAATGGCATGAAAGAAGTTAAAAAGTTTCTTGAAGCAAAAGGCGCAGATGTCAGGACAGCCTGCCTGTATGTCATGCCTCACACAGAGTTCAATCCAGATTATTCCCTGCAGGGCATGACAAAAGTCATCAAGTTCCCCTGGGACTGATGTTTATCATGGTATTAGGGAATTATTTTGTTACCATTCTAGATGATTGACCTGCACTAATAGGTATCATCATTTCTCTGGCATATTCCACCAAATCAAGAGGTACATCTGGCTGCTCAACACACCAGCCTTTCTCTGACCAGTCAGCTATCTTTACCAACTCCGTCATAGCTTCCATTTGATCTCTTGGTCTCGTCGGATCAAAGATATAATTTGTTCCTGTTCTCCTGTACTCTGCTGTAAACTGTTTTTCTGCCGCTTTAAGAAGATGGACCGCATGAACTCTTCTCATCTGGGTTGGATGAATAATTATCGTCAAATGGCTATGAGATAGCTCGTGGTGAACGATAGTATCTATCCCCAATGCTGAATTCTCTGCTCCATTCCTCGCTTCTGCTTCGACATAAATATGATTCTGAGGGACTCCATGAACAATATTCAGGAGTAATGCCTGCCATTTTGCTTCCGGAACCTTTAGATCACCCAAATAACCTGAATCTTTGCCTAATCCCCCAGTAAACAGAACATATCCCACTAGTTGGGAATGGTACAGCTCTGCTGCTCGTTCCGCAACGAGAGGATCATCTCGGCAGAAGACGAAAGCTCCATCTGACCTTTCAAGAGGATGCGTCGGATTATAGAGATAATCAAATATGTCTCTTATTTTCTGCGGCTCAACAGGCATTTTATTCATCAGTTCTACTCCATATTTTTACGAGTAAAGAAATTCCTAAAAATTGCTACCCCGCAGCAAGCTACGGGGCATTACGCAATTTTTCGAGACGGAATTTCTAACTCCACGTTGGGTTACGCAGCAAGCTGTGGGGTATGAACCCCAACGTTGGAATCAGTTTTAGTCACTATTTTTACTCTTCAGATCTATCCCCCTTGATACGAAATCCCATCAGGATAATTTTGAACAGCATGCTGATACGAGCTCTTCGTTCCCGTATCGAACCAGCTGAACTTCTGGATCTCCATGCCCTTCTTGATCAGCGCTTGAAATCCATTCGACACTTGGATTTCTCCACCTATCACCGTCTTGTTCTGTTCCAGATTGCTCCAGAAAGTTGAATGATCATAAACACCGGCAAGACCGATAAAAGCAAATCTGTTGTCGCACTTCACTTTATCATCTATGCGGATAACTTTGCCATTTTTTTCTTTCACCGAACAGAATCTGGAGGTATCAGGAACTTCCGCCACGCCAAACCAATTGGCAGTTGGAGCAGGAACAACTTCCTTTACAAGAGTATCAGCTGAAAAAAAGATGAATGGGCATTGCAGCTTATCCTTGCAGCAGAGCAGGGAATATCCTGGGCCAGTTCCTTCCCCCTCAAACTTATCTACATGGACAAATTCCAAGGACCTGGTAGGATAATTGACGGTAAGATAATCTATCACCGTCTCTTTCTTGTAGCCTACGGCTATCACTATCAGAACATTTTCAGGAAATTTCTCGATGATGTGGCAGATAGCAGGCTTACCATGGACAGGGATGAGCGCTTTATTGAACGTCTTGGTGAAATAGCTCATCCTAACCCCTAATCCTGCAGTCAAGATGCATACTTTATATTTTTCCATGATAATATCCTCCTCTATCAGTATTATCTTTCTATCTCTATCAGTATAATCTTCCTATCTCTCTCAAATAATCATTTCTTGAAGTTTATTTCTTGAAGTTTACTAGTTATCATTGTTTAAATGCTTTTATGCTTTTGATCTTCCCTTGTAGAGAAAATTCCAATATGTCTATTACTCTTATTTTTTCTTTGCCATTGATCGTTATCAATAAATCACCGATAATCACATTTCCATCCTGATATATATTTAATGGCTCAACAAATATCCTCTCTACCGACTCAAATATTGCCTTGACTGCTTCTATGATGTTATCCTTCTCTTGAATATTATTCTCCCAATCAATAAGTAAGGCTTTAGAATCAAGCATATCGCTGATTTTATCACTATTTTTATCTGAAAATAGTTGAAAATACTCCCTGGCAGCTCCTTTAAAATCCTTTTTTACTTTCTTTAAATCTCTTCCTGCTTCCATGTTCACGTTACAGCATCAACAGCAAAAAAGACTTATAATGCTTATGGAATATAGTGCTTAGGGAGTATAAGGCTTATGGGGGATAGTGCTTATGGAAGAGGAGAGGTGGTATCATTAGAGTGAATACATCAGTGGAAAGCTCTGCTTCTGATGGTAAACCCCGCAATCTCATCTAAAAGAGCTAATAGAACAACAACTGAAATAAAAATTAACATTCCGGCAGCATTATTTTCTCATTCCGCAACTTGGCAAAATCAAATTTCTCCCAGCGCAGAGCCATCAATCGCTCAAATAATTCCTGATTAGCCTCATAATCCACTTCACATCTCTTGATCTGCGGATAATATTCCTCTGGCAACGCTACATACAGCATGAATACTCTCCAGAGATTCTTGATCTCTTCCGCGCTAAGATATGGTGGAGGCATCTCTAACAAGGATTCCTGAGTAAAGGTGACCATCGGCTTGTCTGGAGAAAGAAATCCCTTCTCAATGCATAACTTTGTCAATTCCTGCCCCGGCTGCGGCTGGAAGATAGATACGGAACAGACAGAAGGCTTGATCCTCCGGCATAAGTCGACCGTCATGAAATAATCTTCCCGCGTCTCGTACGGCAAACCCATCATACAGAATGCGTTGCAGCGGATATCATATTTATGCAGCAGGTCAAACGCAGTGATCACCTGTTCAGCCTTACACTCTCTGTTGCATACCTGAAGGATCTTCTCTGAACCGGACTCCACACCTATGCTTACTTGGAAAGGGATATTATATTGTACGATCTCCCGCAGCTTTTCATCACTCACTGTTTCAGCTCTTGTCTGGAAGATGAAGGGCTTCCCGATCTCTGCGGCATAGCGTTTCATGAAATCTCTTAGCCAAGAAAAAGGATGAGATAGAAAACATTCATCAGTAAATTGGAAAATATCTATCTTATGGTCATCGACCATCATCTTCATATGCTCCATGCAAGAATCCAACGGTCTCTTGATCAGGAACTTGGTCAATGGCTCTGGCTCTTCACCACCTTGAGTATAAATCTTCTTCAGGGCAGTATTTCCGCAGTAGGAGCAGCTGAACGGGCATCCCCTCGCCACTTCCATATCATATCTCCTTATCATCTTCCCATCGAATGGGCGCACAAAATAAGCATCATCAAAGAACGAGAAATCCTGTTTGACGTCCCAAAGCTCTTCCGCAGAAGCCAGGCGCCGCCGTGGATTCGTCTTTACCGTCTTGCTCTGCCGGTCATAAAAATATGTCCCTCTGATCTCCGTAAGTTTTTCACCATTCTCGATCTTATCTAAGAGTTCTTTGAATGTCAACTCCCCTTGGCCTATAGCGACGAGATCAAACAGCCCAGATTCAGCAACCTCCATAGGAGATAACGTCGAATGAATACCTCCGATGATGACTGTCGTATCTTTAGGAATCTTCACCTTGTGGAAGAACGTTAACAGAAATTGGTATTCATAAGACATCGCATTGATGACGATAAGATCAGGATGGAAGCTGTCAATTCTTTCTTGAAGATCCGGAACTATCCTTTCTTTAGGTATTTTCCCGTCAGCGAAGAACATAAACCCTTTCTTGAATCCACCTGCCTTCTCTTTCTCTGTCGATGAATCCATGCCGGTCTCATGCTTATAAGTATCAAAGTACTCTGCCTTCCAACCCTTATGGCGGGCAATTCCTGCTAATGATGGAATGACCGTGCTGATGGCCGCCCAATTTGCAGAGTTTGGAAAAAAAAACAACACCTTTTTCATAGGGTAATGGGGGAGAGATATACTTTATAAAATTATCGCTGCTCTAACGAAAGGCTTTTATATCATAACCCTGCTCTGGATAGGATGGCAACAATCAAAGGGAAATGGTGGAATATCGACATGCCCGATGAAGTCAATCTTATTGTTTCCAAAAAACATGCCTGGAAACAGGATCCAACAGGGTATTTCCTGATCCGCATCAACAAAGAAAAGCAGGAGATCGAAGCAGCCTTCTGCGGCAACAACCATAAGATCCAGAAAATAATCGTCGGCAAACACCCGGAAGAGATCTATTACACCATGATCCGCGAGGGGCTCATTTCACTTTTGGAACATGCCGCTAATATGGGTAGTGAACTTCAGAAAGCATACTTGGCCATGAAAAATGATCTGAACTATGTCCAGGATGATGATCTTATTCTCAAATAAAGTATGATTCTTCCTCAAAGAAAGGCGATACGCATTAATAGTTTTATTATCATAAAGAATGTCACATCCCCTGATACCCTAAATAATATTTCTTTGTAAGCTCCAAGAGCTGTCGGTGGTTTTCTTGATTGTTTGAAGCGATGACAACTACAGAATCTGAAGTTACCGCATTTCCCAGATAGTCAGTAACAACCCCTCCTGCTTCTTTGACCAGAACAGCGCCTGCCATAAAGTCATAGGAATGAACGGCATCAGAGATAGAGCAGACAAACTGTCCGGAAGCCACACCAGACAGCTGCAGAACGTTGCTGCCAATAGCACGGATTGTTGCACCACAGCTCAGCAATTCTTCCTGCGTCTTTATTTTTCGCAATGCCCGGTCGTCCCGAAACGATCCATCTAAAACAACGATACCCTTTGCCAGCGACAGGCTGTTCACCTTTATTTTTGTTCCATTGCAGAAAGCCCCATTTCCCTTTTCAGCCCAAAATAATTGATTAGTGAAAGGGTTATAAATGACACCAAGCACTGCTTCTCCACCCATCTCCACGCCAATCGATATGCCGCATATTGGAATTTTATTTTTGAAATTCGTTGTCCCATCTAAAGGATCAACATGCCATCGTATTTTCCCGATACCTGTAGTTCCCGTCTCTTCACCGACGAAAACGTGGCTTGGAAAGCGCTTCATCACAAGCTCCTTGATCGCCTGTTCTGCCTCTTTATCGGCGATACTGACAACAGTTTTATCTGCCTTTAGCGCAAAAGAAACATCTCCGCCAAAATACTTCAGAATAATTTCACCAGCTTTTTTTGCTGCTTCTTGAGCAGTAGATAGCATAGTGGTAGGTAGCGTAGTATCCATCATCCTGCCTCATCTGCTTTTACTTTCACTTTTGCTTCAGCTGTTGCTTCAGTTGTTGTTTTAGCTTTTACTTTAGCTGTTGACGGTGAAAAAAGTATTTTCATTGTCGAAATTCCACTGCCTTGCTTAAGATCTCTTCGAGACGTTCAAGGTTATCCCCATTATTAGCAGCAATGACCATATCAGCAGCTTCAATGTCATGGCAATCGACAACTTCAGTGTCATGATTGAACATCTGCCCGGAATCTAACTTCCTGTTCCCAGTGGTGGGATTAGTTTCAATGTTGTAGCATCTTGCCACTCCCCCAGCTTCAACGACATGCAATAAGCCAATGACATCAAACGGTCCACCGATTGCCGTAGTGATATTTCCCACAAGAGTAGGTCGTCCTGTTGCAGACAATGCAAAATGGCCGCCGTTAGTATAAAATGTTGATTCTTTTGCTCCTGCAGCTTCAATGCCGCTGCTTAATGCTCTTCTTCCGTCAGCATAAAGAACTGACCGCTTCCCCTTTTCCCGAGCAAAAGCATGATTGACATCGACTAAAACAGCTCCTTTCTGTAAGCCTTGTTGATTGACATGAAGGAGTAGACCATCTTCCGATAGCCATTGACCTGACTCATAATCAAACCTATTTAGCCAGGCACCATCTCTTTTGGCAGAGAACCAAAATCTTCCCGTTGTTGGTTCCATCGTAGCAGCTGCGAGAACTTGTTTTGCTCCGGAGTCATATGCCCCCAGAATAACCGTCGGTGTTGGACCACCGATCAAGAATCCTCCTGTGCCATCAAGTGGATCAAAGTAGACTTTAATGCTTGATCTCAAACTACCACTATCAGCAGAAGCTTCTTCAGAATTAATCCGATATCTTCCTAACCCTTTCTGAATAATTGGAAGAGCTCTCTCCTGACTTCCTGTATCCACGACGGTGACTGCTGTCTTGTCTCCTTTAAGGTGATACTCTGTTAAATCAACTTCTCCTAAAATCGCCTCTCTGATATAAGCTGATGAAGCGACTAACGCTTCCTTTGCCGTCTCTCGAAATGCATACGCATCAAATAGTTGTGCCATAATATTCCCTCCATAAAGTATTTATTTTATGTATGTTTTTAGTTTTTTAATCTTCAATTACATCTATACTTCTAATTACACTTACTATTTCCTTCCCACTATTGCAACAATCTCTTGGAGATTATGGACGGTGTAATCCACTTCTCCTGCCTTTGGAACAACATTCTTGCCTCTCCCCCAAGGCACCCAGATCGTTGTCATCCCCAGCGCCTTTGCCGGCAATAAGTCCGTCTTATACCTATCACCGACAACAAAACAATCTTGAGGCAAAAATTTCAAGCCTTCCATGATCTCTTGATAAGGTTTCGTCTTATCATAATCTTCAACTACCAATATCTTTTGAAAGAGCTTCTTATCGATGCCCGCCCGTTTCAGCTTCTCCATCTGGCCATCAGCATTTCCTTTGGTGACAAGACCAAAGGCAACCCCCAGAGCCCTAGCTTTCTGCAGCAATTCCATCACTCCAGGAAGAGGCTTGATGGAATACTCAAAATTAAAGTTATAAAATCCTTTTTTTCCTGCTTCCAGATATGAAGCATCAGCATTGATCTCTTTTAAGAAAGTGGTGATAGCATCCGTGCCATCTTTTGCACCTTCATTGATTTCTGCCAATCTCTTTGCCGCTTTCTCAAATGATAGTACTTTCAACCCCGCCTTGACCATCTCCTCTACTGCCTGATTGGTCAATTGAGGAAACATCGAGCCCCACGTATCTACTAAGCAATCATCAAGATCAAAAATAATCAGCTTTCCCATATAATTTACCTTATAATTTACCTTATAATTTACCCTGTCATACCCTATCATATCTCGCAAAAAAGATGCTTATAAAGTTTCTGTAACTGAGATTTTAACTCAAAGTTCTTTTCAACTCTTTCCCGTCCAGCCTTTCCCATAGACCCTACCCACTCTGGATTTTCCAAAAAGCGCTTGATTGCATAAACTATGGCAGCAACATCTTTTTCAGGAACAAGAAACCCCGTTTTTCCATCATCAACCATCTCCGGAATCCCCCATACACTGCTAGCAATGACGGGTTTGCCGCAAGCCATCGCTTCCAGAAGAGCATTAGGAAATGATTCTGCGCTGTTTCTAAGAGAAGGAAGAACGATGATGTCATGCTGATGAATGATCTTTGGCAGTTCTTCCTGAGGGATTCGGCCAATAAAATGAATATAATTATTTTTTGTAAAGTATTTGTTCTTATAATACGATACCAACGGACCATCCCCAACGACGGTTAACGATACCAAACCATCAAACAAAGAATCAGAGAATGAATGAACTGCTTCAAAGAGATAATCCAGACCTTTTTCCTTCCAAATTCTCCCTACAAACAATAGTTGAAGTGGTCGCCCTACTTCTTTCTTTTGAAGAGAGAACTTTTGAGGAGAGAAGAATTGAGTGTCAACACCATTATAGACAACTTCCCAAGGATGAGAGTATTGTTTCTGGACTATCGCCTGAGAATTATACACTACTTTATCACAGCTTCGAATGACTACAGGCTTTGAAAAAGTGACTACAAACGATTTAAGAAGAGCAGAGAGAGAGTGAAGGTCATACTTCCAGGGGCTTCCACAGCGAAAAACAAGCCGTGATTTCCCTTTGATAAACGTGCCAAATAATCCACCAACAAAAAAATCATTGATGTAGATGATCTTTGCTTCACCTATTCTTCGACGAAACTTCCACCAATCCAGAATATTTCCACTGTAATAAGTGATATTCCCCTCTTTCTTCTGAAAAGGCTTGCCCCAGCAGAAGACGGTGATAGAACGGAATTTTTCAGACAAGAGCTGCAGGATGGGCTTGTGAATGGAATTATGAAGAGTTTCCAAGCTAGAAAGGCTGATGAAGAGAAGATCAACAGGGATCTTTCCTTCATTTTCTTCATTCTCTTTAGTTATTTGGTTCATACTATATCTCCTCTAGACACCATGAACGGTTCTTCTCAAAATCATCCTTAAATATGCTATGCAAAAGAGATCGATACATTGTTCATTTTTCCTATTGCCTACTACCATCTCTTCCTTCACTCAACACTCAGCCCAAGCTTTCCTAACATTTATAAATATCTTCAGCAGGAATACAACCTATGAAACATATCCTCGTCCACCTCGGAATGGGCGGCCACACCTCACAGGTACTGCAGCTCATCAGCAGCATGGGTGATAAATATGCTTACAGCTATCTTCTGGGAGATGACGATAAAACATCGGAGAAAAAGATCATCTTCCCTGGAAAAATTCATCGTGTCAAAAATCCCCGGCTGATGAGCGACAGATCCTTGTTGATCGTCCTCCTCAAAATGATCCCGGCAAGTTTCCAGCTGTTCCATGTTCTTCGGAGAGTAAAACCGTACGCGGTCATCAGTTCCGGCCCATCATTAGCCATCCCCTTATTCTGGCTTGCTAAACTCTTAGGAATAAAAACGATCTTCATCGAGTCTTGGGTGAGGGTGCATCATGGATCTCAGGCAGGAAGATTCTGCTCTTCCGCTGCGGACCTTTTCTTCGTGCAATGGCCCAGCCTAAAAAACGTCTATCCTAAAGCAGTTTACGTGGGGAGATTATCATGATCATAGAAACAGTAATGAAAAAAGCCGTGAAAACTATTTTGGAAAAAACAAAGAGAACGATGTTTGTAACCGTGGGCAATGGAACATTTGACCCATTAGTCAAGGAGATCGACAGGCTTAAACAAGAAGGGAAGATCAGAGAAAATGTTATCATTCAAATAGGCAATGGAACATATCAGCCAAAGAACTGCAAATGGTTTACCTTCGCTCCAGAATTGCAGAAATACTATCAGCAGGCTGACCTCATCATCAGCCATGGCGGTCCGGGAACGGTTTTTGAAATCCTGAGAATGGGAAAGAAACTTATTGCAGTGCCCAATCGAGACCGTACTGACCCCCAGCACCAAGTAGAATATTTGCAAGCCATGGCCAAGGAGACATCTGCTTTGCTCTATTGCGATGATGTCAGCCAGCTTTCATCAACTCTTGAAAAAGCAAAAACCCATCGCTTTGAGAGATATACTCAACCATCATGCACGATGGCAGAAGAAGTTATCACCTTTCTAGAAAAAGATAGGATAGAGAAAAAAATAGAAAGAGAAGAGATAAAGAGATAAAGAAAAAAAGAAGAAAGATGATCCAAAAGATTAAATCTATCATCAACCAGGGCGAAACGAGATCACATCTTGTCAAGACGTTCTTCATCTACGGATTCATATCATTAAGCATTATCATCCTCCGTGTCCTTATCGCCCGCTTTTATGGCCAAGAGGAGTTAGGGATATTCACGTACTTCTTCAGCTTAGTCAGCCTGATCTATCTCTTCAGCTCACTCAGCTTGCCGGATGCCCTCACTCAAGTCATCATCAAACAGCCTCATCTGCTGAAACAGGCGTTACTGCGCGTTGTATGGCAGATCATTCCGCCAACGATCATCTTCACGCTTCTTGCTCTCTTTATCACGGACATCATTAACATCAATCCCGAAATGGAAAACTTTACGGCAGCGGTTGCATTATATATCATCACTTATACCATCCATTATCTCACCTACTCTATCTTACGAGGTTTCAAGAAATTCGCTGCTGCATCCTGGTTTTCCTTATTGAACCGCACACTGGCTATCGTCTTTCTCATCGTCATGTTCTGGTTTTCATTCAGTTTTTCCGCTGTGTTATTGAGCATGTCTGCTGCATTGTTGATTGCTGGTGTGCTAGCCATCCCCAGCATTATCAAGGCGATGAAAGAGAAGAAGCAAGATAGTATTGGCCAGATGACACCTCCGGAACAAGAACATACTCAAAAAAAAGAAAGCTTCATGGAAACTCTCCACTCCAAAGATTTTTTTCATATCACTCTTGCCTTATTCCTAATGCAGGTAAGCATCTATACGTTGCGCTTTGTGGATGCGTTAGTCATCAATTACCTTGCTGATTTTAACAGTTTAGGGTTATACTCTGCCCATTCTTCCATCATCAACGTCATCCGCCTCATAGGCTATGTCTTGCCGATGGTCGTCGTACCAATGGCAGCAGTCAATAGATACAAGCTCCGAACGTCATTCAAAAAAATCATGATCCTGCTCGTGCCATTTTCCTCTGTCGTTTTAATTGGAAATTATCTACTCATCCCCTGGCTCTATGGTCCGGAGTACCAAACGACATATCTGCCGGTAGCCCTTGTCATATCTTCCATGATGCTGAACATCTATTCGTACTTCAACTCTATTTTTGTCGGAGAAAACAAACATTCCTCATTCTTTATCCGCATCCTCTGGATAGATTTCGCCATTTCCATGATTCTTAATACGGCATTAAACTTCCTCTTTGTCTACTATTGGGGCATTATCGGAGCGCCTATTGCCGTATCTCTAGTATTGATCATCAAGATAGCCTTAAACCTTTATGGGATAAAGATGTTGAGAGGGAGAAATGCACCAATTGCGGAAACACCAGTGCTTGAAACAATTTAGCTTAGATAAATATAAAGAAAGCATAGACAAAACATTCACTCTTCCGGCCAGACCTTCTTATTCGTCTCCAGCTCATAGATCTCGATGATCATCACCGGACAGACTTGGGCAGATTCCATAAATTGGTCAAACTGCAGCTCATCGATGATCAATTCTTCCCTCTCTGCTGTCTTTTTTGCCTGAGGAGATTTTAAGGTGGCTATAGACGTCTCTCTATCAAAGAACCATCCTTCCGGGAAAGCCGCTTCACAAGCCCCTGCCCCGATGCATTCGCTCTTCCGATAGACTATCTTATACTGCTTCATCCTTTGATGAAAAAGCCGCTCTCTTAAAAAGATTGTGATAGAGCAGAGGTTAGAGAAGATACCATCAAAGACAAACAACAGCAAAAAACTGAACAAACCTTTATATATTCTCCAGAAGAATAAACAATAAAAGGGTCTGAACACTGATTGATATAAAAAAGAACTGAGGCAATATATTCTTATGAATCCCCCACCACAGGCAATAGCAGGACACCGTGATGATACACTTACAGGAATTCCTAAAGCAGCCGCTTCATCACAAGAAGAGAACGAGCCTAACCGCTCCTATCCAAGGCGTTTCAAAAAGATCTTATTTGTTGTAACCAACGTTTCTGCTGCCTACGGCAAAGCATTGAATCCACACTTAGGCATTGC
This sequence comes from Candidatus Nanoarchaeia archaeon, assembly GCA_035289385.1. Lineage (GTDB taxonomy): Archaea > Nanobdellota > Nanobdellia > Woesearchaeales > GW2011-AR9 > JACOZM01. The sequence goes on from DATDXI010000012.1 coordinate 62,116, forward strand.
CATGCTCATGGCGTATCTTGACCGGGAAGGCTTTGAAACATCGGTCATAGACCAGCAGTTAGGGTATACCGTTGATGATATTGTCAAAAAGGCTAAAGAAGTACAGGCCGACCTTATTGGAGTAACGATGTTCAGTTTTGATTTCATCAGGACGTATGAAGTGATCAAAGAGATTAAAAGAAGAACGAAACTGCCCATCATTCTTGGCGGAGCGCATATCTCAACAGTAAAATCAGAAGCTTTAGAAAAGACAGGATCTGATTTTGGAGTTACGAGAGACGGGGAAATCCCCTTATTACAATTATGCTTAGGCTATCCTCTAGAAGAAATCAAAAGCCTGCTTTGGAGAAATGAAAAAGGTCAGATCATTGAAAATCAGATCAGAAAATTAAACTGGCAGTTGGATGAATTACCATTTCCAGCTTACGAAAAATTTGAATTGCCTAAATATATCCATTACGTAGACAAACGCTTGCCTATCGAAACGTCAAGAGGCTGCCCTTACAGCTGCACCTTCTGCGATGTAAAGATAAGCATGGGACAAGCCTTCCGGCCGAGAGGGCCAGACCACATCTTAGCAGAGATAAAGCACTGGTACGACCAAGGATTCCGCTTCTTTGAATTTGTTGATGACGTCTTCACTATGGACATCGAGCGGGCAAAAGAAGTCTGCCGAAGAATTATCGCCAGCGGCATGAAATTTGACTGGAACTGCGCTAATGGCATCCGGGCAGACAGGGTTGATGAAGAATTATTGACGTTGATGAAACAAGCCGGCTGTGTCTTTGTTTCTTATGGTTTAGAGACCGGAAATCCCTACATCCTAAAGGTCATCAAGAAAGCGACAACATTAGAGAAGATCGAAGAAATTTCTGCTTTAACGAAAAAAGTGGGATTGAAGCATGCCGTAAATTTTATCATCGGCCATCCGGAAGAGACGTATGAATATGCTATGGATTCTGTAAAATTTGCTAAAAAAATTCTCAAGACCTGTGATTATACCATGGTCAGCAACATGATCCCCTATCCCGGGACAGGTGTTTATCAATGGATCAGAGAACAAGAAAAGACTGGCCGAGCAAGATTTTTACGCCAGCCGGAAGAATATTTGAGAGATACCACGACTAAAATAGGAGAGCCAGTATTTGAGACGAGAGAATTCAGGTTTAACGAGCGGATAAAAGCATTGAAAAAAGCCAGAGCTGTTTTTAACAGGTCATTCTTACAATATAGGTTTGGCAAAAAGTTAGGATTATTTATTTATCTCATCTGCCAAGATAATGATAAGTATATCGCCTTACGGCGCTTTGCCATGGGGAATAGAGTAGGAAAACACATTTATAATTTCTTGCGGAAAAATTATTCTATCCATCAGCAGGATAAAGGTGTTCTTCCCGGCACATCGATCAGTGTCTTGGGAAAAGAAGAGTAGATAAAAACGTCCGGAACATAATCCACTATTCAACAATCTTTAAATAAAACCCTTCTTCTGATCCTAAAATGAATTACTCAAAGCTTTATTCCGGAGAACATCTCAAGCAGATTAAGCCGGATTGGACCTATGACACGTGGTCGTATAAGCATACCTTTGAAGCAAAGATGAAGCACATCATCTCGTTGCTGGAGCAAGTGCCCAAGGAAGCGAAAATATTGGATGCCGGCTGCGGACAAGGCCTTCTCGTCCAGGAATTCAAGAAGCGCGGCTATGACATCCAAGGGATTGATGCCTTTTACGATTCCGAGCATGTGGTCAAAGACAATATCCTCAACAACAAATTTCCCGACAATACGTTTGACGTTGTCCTCTGCTTAGATGTCATCGAGCATTTCCAGAAGGATGAGCAGGAAACACTAGTTAAAGAATTAGTACGGATCACAAAGCCTGAAGGAAAAATCATCTGGAGCATCCCCAATAAAGGGAATCTTACGGCAAGAATCTTCTTCTTCATTCCAAAGTTATCGAGAACAGCAAAGCCAGAATACCACCCGGGAGATAGAACTATCAGAGATTATCTGAAATTCATGAGAAAATATATGGCTATAGTATCCTTGCAAGGCTTATCTCCTACGATCCCTGTGCTTTATCAACTAACGCAATTGTTTCCGAAACACACACAATGGCTCTATAATCTGATCAAGCCTTTTTCAAGATTTTATTCTTGGTGTTTTAATGTGATTGTGGTAGGAAGGAAAAGTTAACAACACTTATCCTTTTTACATTTATCCCAACAGGTATTAGAAGAACCACCGTTCTCAGAACACTCCACAGTACACGTATTACATCCAATCTTGCATACGCTTGGATCTCTCTCCCCTACTTTAATCTGTCCCCTGTATCTAAACGCTTCACCCACAATATTTCCATCGTCATCTACTATTTCACCTTCAAAAGAATAGTCATCGGATGTACTACTATCTTTAACACTCTGAACTGCTGAATTATTGCTTCCAAAATTCATAACAAGAAATACAACAGCAACGACCGCCACAATCGCTACGATCGCCAAATATGGCCAATGACCAACTTCCTTATGAGACTTATGCTCTGCTTTCATCATCAACACCTCTTTGAATTAATTTTAATGAAATAGATCCTAATAATATAAAAAGAAGCGTGACCCCTCTACAGTGAGAGAAAAAAAATTTTCGAACATCAGCAATTTTCAAACTACAGAGAACTCTATCTCACCACAAAGAAATAATCTGGCAGTAATTCATTCCCGCCTAAATATGCCGCTTTCGTCTCTTCATCGACAGTAAACCCTTCTGGATAATTGATCTCCCAGATCTTGATCGGACCCATCAGTCGCCCTTGCACTAAGGCTAAAAATGGCAGATACCCCTCGCTGTTATATACTAACTTAAAGGCGCTCGTATCAAATGCAGGATTTTTCTGCTCAAAGACATAGAGATTGACCCATAATGCTTTCATCCCTTCTCCAGAAACGAGCAAGCCTCCGCCTATGGGATTCTGTACCTGGCCATTGCCATCAAGAGCGGGCAGGAACCTGAAACAACCAGGATACCCTTCTCCCAGAAAAAGAATCATCTGCCCTTCGAAATATAAGCATTTCAAAGGAACATCGACACGCTGATTGTCCATGACTAAAGCGATGGCTGGCTGATTGAATTCCATCTGGGGAATTGTCTCATTACCTTTTACGACTCCAACTTGCTGCACGGGTACTAATACTGCGCCTATTCCTGCTGCATTCCGAGGATATACTTTTCCTTTCCAGACAAAATCATCATCAAGAGCATAGCCGCCTTGATAGAATAAAATAGAACCATTCCTTGTTTCTTTAGATTCTTTCGTATTCAAGCCGAAGGTCGTGATCCAGCTGTACCTATCATAATCTGCATCAGATCCTATCGAAGAATACGCCGTATACTTCCCTATCTCTTCTGCTACAATCAGATAATGAGTTGCCTTATGAGGCTGCAAAAATTCTAAAGCCTCTTCCTGTGTCTGACCCGCCAAGACATGCCGTCCCATCAGATAGTTCCAATATTTTACTTTGTTTGCCCCATCTAAGACGCTAGCCCTATCCCAGCCATTCTGCACCCAATAGCCATAATCCCACCAGTGGCCAAAGACAGCATCTTTTGCAATATTCTCTCTCACCCATGCTCCGGCAAGCTGCCACTGCGCATTATAAGGAGCTCCACTATATTTCGCCTGCTGCAAACTTTGAGCATACGACGAAGTAACGATGCCAGAAAAGGGAGCGGCAAAAGGGCTGAAGACGATCAGTAATAAAACGATGGCCCCGATACCTACGTACCACTTATTCTTTAGCTTTGACAAGGAAAGAGCTAATTGAGCTAAGGCATAACCAGCAAGCGCCGCAATGACAGGAGCAAAAACGACCGTCAGACGGATAGCGCCTCGCATGGCAATCAGCATGAAGAAAACCCAGATCAGAGCAAATAACAGCTTGCTATCCCAATGAGACAAGCGATCAAATTCTTCTTTTTTATGAGAATAAAGCTTGAAATAAAAGTACAGCCCAGCTACGGCAACAACGGCAAGACTGCCAAAGTACACGACGACAGAACTTCTGCTTGCTCCATTCAGCCAACTGTCTGGGCGATATCTGCTAAAAGCGATCCCGCCTAACATCAGTAAAAATCCCATGATCAGCCAGAATTTTCCATGGGCATGTTTCCACAGCTGATACGTGCAGAGCAATATGCCTATGATAAACAAAGCGAATAATAAAGGTATGCCCAACAAAAAAGGGCCGAACTGGCTGACCCAGTCATTAAAATACGGCTGATGCTGCTCTGCTACGGTCAATTCCCAACGGTCTTTCCCCATCGGATGAAGCAGCAAATTCTTGGCTTCGTTAATTTGCTTTCCCAATTCAGCAGGGCCCAGAAGGATGGAAACAAGAACGATCCCCAGCACTAAAGCGATACCAAAACTTCCTATCGCTCTGGGCACCTTCTTCAAGGAGATGGAATGAGGAAGACGTGCAGACAGAGACAGAAGATAAGGATAAAGATATCTGTCGATAGCCAGGACAAGAAGCATAAAGAGAGTCAGAGCTGTTGTGGGAGAAGTAAACAGGAATTTTAATGGGAACAATGGCACCCAGGATATCATCACCACAACGGATGAGAGAATCCATAACGCATACAGATAGAGATGCCGTTCCTCAACTTTATGCAGCAAGAATTGGAGAAGGACAAACACTCCAGCGATGACGTATAAGAATCTCCAGGAGCCCCAGCTTAATCCCGTCAAGCCTGTGGCTATCCCTGCCAGAGCGCCCCAGATCATAGCTTGAGATGTTGACTTTTTCTCCCAGGCAGCGATAAAAGTATAGAGCGCTAAGAACATGAACATCATTCCCAGAACATCGTGGTCAGAGCTTCCTCCCATCGTCCTCTGTAAGAACGCCGGCATGACGGCCAATAGTCCTGTGCCTATAAGAGCAGTCTTGACATCAAACACTTTCTGAAGCAAGAGAAAGAAAAAGACCATCCCTAAAGCGAAAGCCACGACAGGGTAGATGATATCCGCATAATAGATCGTTACAGTAGGGTCAAAGAAATGCATAATTTTATAGAGGTAATAGATGCAATAGGCAGGAAAAGCATAATTTGCCGTCGGCGCACCCAAAGGGACGAACCTGTCTTCATCTACCTCTGCCAAACTACCCGTACTAAGAATTTCTCGCGCATATTTCAGATAGATGTGGGAATCTAGGTCTGTAGAAACATAATCGCCAGTCACGACATCTTTCAGAATACCGAAGTTCTGCACGCGGATGTTGCTGCCGATAAGGATAATGATAAGAAGAGCCACCCAGGGCAGCCAACGCTTATTGGTTTTGAAGAAATGAACCAGCTGGTCCTTTCTTTGAGCTGCTTCAGAATCTTCTCCCGCTTCAGATGTAAAGAATCCTTTCACGCTGCTCAACAGCTCGTCCCGCCTGCCTTTCAGATCATCATCCATTTACGTCATGACTCCTAACAGGCCATAGATGAAACGTTCCGCAAACTTTTGCCGTTCAGAAGCATCATCAGCCTGAAAAATTAAGCAATTATTGTCATTAGTTATAACGTTTTCTGTGCTGGACAGGAAGATAACTCCAGCATTATCGCAGTTGATTAAAGGAATATCCGGACAGCCTTCTTCCTGAGTGCAGGCTTCCTGAGGGATAATCCCATTGGCGTAGAGAACAGCGCCGATGAACTGTGTCTGTTGAGAAAATGAAGCATTATAATCAGTGTCTAAAGGGTCATAACCCAGATAGACCTTCTCCTTGCTCAGCCAAGGCAGGACATCTAGCGGCAAGGTGATATTTTCCAGCATCCATGGAGGATATTGGAAGGAATATGTTCTTCCGCCAATTTGAACTTGTGACTGTAATCCTGAAGCATATATCTTATAGCCGTTATAGTCTTGAGAAGGAGGCTGCTGCTGGTCTTGCGCATAGAAGCCGCTGCTGATGATCCCTCCTACGCTTAACACCATGATGATGATGATGATCCACCCCATCAGCTTCTTATAATCCCTTTTTCCACCCATGATTTCTCCCTTTGGCATGAAGAGAACTGCTGCTATTTTTAAAGTTTGTTAAAAAGTTAGGGAATGCAGGAAAAGAAGATCTATTTTTGGCTTTTGAGAAAGGAGATTATTTCTTTCTTGAATTCCTTAAAATCCCCTTGTTTTTCTTGAGCATGGTGATAGACTAATGCATCATCAATGTTTGTATAATGATGAATCAGCACATTTCGAAACTTTTTCATATCCTTTAAAGTGATCATCATTTCTTCAGAGATTACTTGTTTTTCGTACATTTTGTCAAATAAGCTTTCTTCTTCATCAGGAAGACCTAATTTTAATTCTTTTACGATGAATTGGCAGGTATCAATGCACACTTCAATAAGAAGCTGCAGGGTCCTTTCACATGACCGCTTTTTTTCTTTGTTTTTCTTATATTCCTTCAGGGAGCTAGGTAAGTAATCTTCTAACTCCTGAAGATATCCCTCAAGCCTGTCTATGAAAGGAAGAATCCTTTTTTTATCCATGGGCGACCTCTTTCAGATAATCTTCATAAATTGGCTCAAAAAGGGCATATTGCTGGATGGTGGAATAGTAGAGGTCATAGAGGTCATCCTCATTTCTTTGGTAAAGTATCTTCGCCTCTTTTAATATCCGCTTTCTGATATATAATGGAAGTTGCTGGAAAATCTGAACATCATATTTTTCTTGATGGGGAGTATATTCAAGCTTCTTCTTGGAGATGATCAATTCATCATATTTTTTCGGAACAAGAAAAATGCAGATATCGATGTCGTTGTACAACTTCTTTTTAAGATAACTCCCAAACAGAGCAACAGCTAGAATGTCTGGATCATTCTTTGCTTTTTTAATAATCTGTTGTAGTACCTTATCCATCACTTTACAAAGAAGGAAAGATAATATAAATCATTCGGTTTGAGACAAGTACTTCATTCTGTTGAAAGAAGTTTAAAGAAAGAAAAAAAGAAAAAGAAAAAAAATTAACTGCATACACCATTGTTGCAGGTTTTGCCAGAATCACAGGGAACATCTGCCTCAACATAGGTCTTCAAATCACCACTACAAGAGACTTGATAAACATAGGCAGTGCTATAACTTGCACAATGGTCGTTAACAACCTTATTCTCACCATTAACTTGAAGAGTTACACTGTTGAGAACCGCCTTGTCATTCACTAACCCATCATCGGTACAGGAAGTAGGTGTTACACAAGTCCCCTCAAGACAATTCTGGGCAGTGGTACAACTAAAACCTGCAGTACCAAATTGCGAAGTGCTGGCACAATAATATTCCTTACCACTTCTCGGAGCATAACAGTTATCACTCAAGATGTTGCTTCGGCCATCACTTAGTGTCATGGTCAGCGAACCGGCAGTTCCAGGAACATTCCCGCCATCTGTTTCCCCCGTACAACTTGTTGTTAAGTCACAGCCATCTCCGGTAACTATCTCCAGTAGCTCATCGGGAACTCCCCCAGTGGTGCGACAACTTTGAGCAAAGTATTCATACCCATAAGGTGACCGGCATTTACTAAATCCACATTGAGCACAAACTGGTGCAGGAGTAAGACCACTATAAGAAACAACAGTAGCACATGTCGATACCCCCTGAGTATTTACTAGAGGAACTTCAGTACAATCAGTCTTTACGCTTCTTTTTTCACTAACGCCCCCACATTGAGCAGTAGTAGTGGTATTTACTACAAACCGCCCATCACAAGAATTAGTGAATACCGTTCCTGACGGTATCTGACAACATTCACTTGCTGCTGCGTAATCATTGCATACGTTTGAAGCAAGTTTGGTATCACCTTCGCAAATGTCGCTCATTGCGAAAGGCCATGTTTGAGTGTATTTAGCACAAAACTCTGTTTCTACAGGACAAGCTCCCACATCAGCAGCACACGTTTCACACGTCTCACCAGCATCTACAACGCCATTGCCACAAAGGGTGCAAAGTGGTTGGATTTTATAATGGTCAAAACCACCTCTTTGGGTACTATTTGTAAACATGTAGATAACCCCATTTACTACCAACCGAAACCAACTTTGATATCCTCTTGAAGCAACATCCCCTGGTAAAACAATCTGACGTCCCTCTTCAATAGTTTCCCCAGTGTCAACATTTAACCATTCTATTAAACCTGGATCCCATAAGGATTCTACGAATTCGTAAGTAATTCCATTAACTACAAACCTTGTCCCTTCTGACATCCCATTTTCGTGTAGGGGGCTATCTTCCTCAAAACAAACGAATTCTGTTAAAGCTACAGGACAAGCACCCGCATCAGCAGGGCATGTTTCACACGTCTCACCAGCATCTACAACGCCATTGCCGCAAAGGTTTACACAACTTCCAGCAGCATTACAAGCTTGACCACTTGGACAGCCTAAAGCAGCAACAGGAAAATTTCCTGGACAGCTGACTCCAGCCGTACAAGCCGTTGCATCTACTGCTGTACAACTCTCCACTTCTACATCTCCTGTACAAACAATATCTTGACCAGAACAAGTAGAAGCACATTTTTTCCAGCACCAAAAGAAGTCATCCCCAATACACCCATAATCCCTAGATCTCACTTCAGAGCCTGAACTGGTTTGATAGGTATAACATTGATCAGTATATGTCCCTGTTTGGAGCTTTCCATTCCACAAATAATCTCGTTTAATCTTTCCGGTTGCACTATCCAATCGGCAATTTTGATCAGGATAAACTTGGCACCCATAGCCATTATCCTTATAGAATCCCCCAGAATGAAACATATATTGAAGATCCCCATAATCCCCGCTATAAACTGCCTGTCCCGCCAAACCGGTATTCGATTGCGATTCAAGAATCTGCTCATCTTCACTTAAGCCTTCTGTAGGATTCTCCTGACTGCATCCCACAATAACCATCAAACTTACCAAGAACAAACTGAATATCATTATCTTTTTCATTCAAACACCTCTACTTATCGGAGAAAGAAGATATTTCTTTTTATAAAGATGCGTTACCCCTCCCTTGGGAGTACTTACCTCAAACTCTTACTCTATTAAGACTCATCTCTCAAACACCATATGCCCATAATCAGAAAAATACTGTTTCGTCTCTAACCCCTGTTCGCGGATAAGGATAGCCGGATGCGACAACAGCCCATACTTCACATACACAGAACTCTTATACTTCTTGATCTCTGAAAGCAGCGGTAGAAATTCAGATGAAATATTCCGTCCAAGCTTCAAAGAAATCAACACATCCTGCTTCTTATCCCAAAAGGCAAGATCACTAAAATCCTTAATAACAAACAGCTGCTCCGGAGCTTGTTTGGGAAGAAAAGTAACATCATCCGCACTTTCTTTGAATTCCATCCCTAAAAAATGTAGATCCCTATCTATAATAAATTCAAGCATCCTTCCTTTCTTGAAAAGCTGTTCTAGTTTCGGCAACAATCCTTTAAACAGATCGATAAACTGCTGGACCTGAATGATCGTAAATGGCGCAACTTTCCTTGGAACAAACCCAGCAGCACTACCATACAACGCTTCCCTTTCAACCATATAGCGATAATAATCGATCTTTTCCCCTATCTCCATGATGTCACAGCTGTCCCAGGCGCTGCTGGCCCATGTTCCCGGCACAAGGTTAACGGTTATTTTTTCATCTCCAAAGTGCAGCGTCCCCATATATTTTGGATCAGTATGTTCCTGAATGATCGCTGCTCCCTGATAGAGATGATCTCGGAAAAAACGATACCCTTCCTGCCAACTAGTGATATTATGCTTGCTCTTGATCCCTAACAGAGGACTTTTTGGAGAAAAACGGATGCCAAAAGCAATATCCTTAAACCCATTTTTCTCCATCAAAGAAAAGAATTCATCTTCTGAAATAAGCTTTGGAAGTACAAACATCTTTTTCTGAAATAAGCCTAACTCTTGAAGATACAATAAAGATGCTGCTTTAATGCCATACTGCTGCACCAATAACTGGTCCATGAAAGCTAGAGAAGAAGATGTTTCTTAATAATTTCGATGATAGCCTCTCCAAATCCCAAATAGATGTCCAGAAAACAGATATTACAGACATAAATATCATAGAATCTTCTAAACTAAAGTAAAACATCACAAAATAAACTTATCCAGCAACTTCTCCGCATTCTTCCTTCGCTTCTGATGTTCCGCTAAAAAAGCTGTAAGCTTCTCGATCAAGATTGCTTTAAGCTCCCCACTCAGTAATTTTCCGGACTTATAATCATTATATATCTTCGCCAACTTCTTATCATCTTCTTCAAAGAAGACTAACCATTGATAAGCTACATCAATCTCTGGATTCCCCCCTTTCTGGCGATGCTCTTCCACCGTATCTCTGCCCCCGGAGAAAGCATACTTATTGACTTTCTTCTTGATCGTTGCAGCATCATCTTTGGCAAAGATAGAAGTATTTTCTAGTGAAGAGGACATTTTCCCATTATCTTGGATCCCTGTTAATCCTGGAAGAAACCTGCATTGGATGGAAGCCGGCTTGTCATACCCTAGCTTTGGAATGATATCACGAGATACCCGAAAATGAGGGTCTTGATCGATAGCATGCGGTATTAAGCAGGGAACTTTTTTCTTATGAATGACACTACCTATAAAAGCAGGAACCGCTTGCATCGCCGTATAAAAGATGGAGCCGATATTATTATCATTGTCGAGGCCAAAAGCAGCTTTGACGGTAGAGAAGGTAATTTTCTTTGCCACTTTAATCGCTTCCGGATACATCAGATTAGCATGTTTTGTATCAATTAAGAAATGTGTTTTCTTGGGGTTAAAGCCGACGGCAATGACATCCAGCATATTTTCATGCAATGCTTTCTGGGCTTCTTCCCACGTCAACTCTGGCTTAAAGAGAAACTTCTCTTCATCAGGGAACTGAAAATAAAGCTCCATATCAAACTTATCTTGCAGCCATTTGGTGAACATCCAGGGAACAAGATGACCAATGTGCACGTCTCCCGAAGGCGCCCTGCCGGTATAGAGATAGAACTTATTCCCTTTTTCATATTCATCAAGGATAAACGACAAGTCACGGTGCGCAAAGAAGATGCCTCTCCGTAAGAAATGATGCAGCTCTCCTGTATGCTTCTTGATCCTCCTCAGAAGAGCATCATCAATCTTCGATACCCCAAACTCCTTGATCAGCCGATCATAATCTACATTGCCTTTGACTTCCCAAGGGGTCACTTTATGCTCCATTCCTACTATAGGGAGAAGATGGTTTATATATTTTGCTTTAAGGATTTATTTGCAAAAACAACAATCTTTAAAAACCTAAATCTCTTTATTAACAAAAAAGAGGTGATATCATGGCTGAAAGATTTTCGAAAGCGATGCCAGGCAGTGTAAACCAGATTACGAATAAGGCGATTGCCTATACATTTACGGTAGGGGTAGTCGTGGCATTAGTTGTGGGCTTGGCTTCTTCGTTCATTCCTGCAAATGTCTTACCATACCTCACCAGTTTGTTGGTCTTGGCAGGGATAGTGGTCGGATTCTTTAACATCCACCGCGACGAAGCGAAAGATTATGTCGTATTGGTAACAGCATTAGTCATCGTGACGAGCTTGAGCGAAAACATTCTGAGCGGAGTGCAGGTAATTGGTCCGACCTTAGAAAGCGTTCTATCCAGCATCTTAGCCTTCGTCTTGCCGTCGGTTGTTATCGTGGCAGTACGGGCAATCTTGAATCTGGAAAGAAGTTAATTATTTTTTTTGTTTTTTCCTTGTTTGTGTTTTACTTCTAACCGGAAATGAACAAATCACTCTGAATTCCCATAATACTCTTGACAAAACTGTTCCCCTAAACGATTTACTCTATAAGAAGGCGGATTTCCTGCCACTATATCGACAAAACCAGCTCTCTGTAAAACTTCTAATTCCAGCGATAACTCCGGTGATCCCACGAAGGTGCCCCTACTACTTCCTACGGAATGATATAAATTCTCCTGGAGAACCGTGGCAAGATGATCAACATTCGAATCTAAGTTACGATGCACTACCTCTATTCCCACTTGGATGATAGCATTACGGAGCAAATTTTCTTGATTTCGTTCAGCCATGTCTCGAAAACAGACACTATATCCTAATAAGCATTATTCTTTTTAAATAGGCATACCACAACATATATCAACCTCAAAAAAATCCTCAACTCATGATCATCAGCTTTTTTGAAGAATTTCCGACAAAGAAAAACCTGGCTAAACTGAGTTTCATCAATTTCCCGACAAAGATTTATCTAGCAGCTAAAAGCTTGAAAGAGTTTAACACCATCAGATCATCAATAAAAAATAAGTATGTCCAAGAAGTCATCTACTGGCCTACCCTTGAAAAGAAAGAGGGATACTGGATATCGCCTTTCAGCAAGAGACAGGCATTGAAACGGATCTTTGCCGAAGCTAATCATGAAGCAAAAGATGTTCCTATCATGCTAGATCTGGAGCTTCCGACAACGCAAAACCCTTGGCTCTACTTCACTCAATTCTATGACTTCTTTTCCAACAAACGATTGATACAGAAATTCATCAATAATTATAACAACGATATTTACCTCGCAGAATATTACCCTTGCGGGAAAATAAAAGAGGCGCTCTTAGAACTCCTTGGCTTGCACTTTTCTCCATCATCAAAAAAAATGCACATCATCAAGATGGCTTATCACTCCATGCATCACTTTGACAGAAATAAATTCACTGCCCTGATAAAGGAAGGGAAGAGAGAAT
>DATDXI010000013.1:0-17789 GCA_035289385.1 Candidatus Nanoarchaeia archaeon
TAATCATTGACTTTTTCTACTGAGCCGGAAATACCATAAACTTAATAAAAATTGGCGATATCATAATTTTCAAAAAAGAAAACAGCGAAGAAAAATTACAGTGCACTGTAGAGAGGATAACGCTCTATAAAAGTGTCAGAGATTTATTGATGGCTGAAAGCACAGAATTCACATTATCAAGCACAAAAAATATTGAAGAAGGAATTAAATCAATAGAATCAATTGATAATTATAAGGAATTAATAGCAAAAAACGGTGTGTTTGCAATAAAGTTGAAAGATGTGAAAACACTGTTATAGCTGAAAATAGGTGAGGGCGTGATTGAGTTTAATCGCTGTTAAACTCTCCCGTCAGGGATTGAATTTTAGTGCAACGTTCCGTAGCGAAGCGGAGGAAAAATTCAAAGTAAATTTGAAGTCCGTTCTATCAAATGAGCGACAGCGATACATTAAGAGCAATAATCAAAGGGCTTGGGACTTTATTCAAGATGTTCAGATTCAATTCTATTCATCAATGAGAATATTAAAGTTGCAATTCCTAAAAATAAAAAGGTTGCCCATAGTGAAAAATCTGCGAGTAAACCGACGATTGGGTAAAGAATCATTACAATTATTTTTTCAAGCATCGAAACTCCAGAAAGAACAGTTGCTCTATTTCTGCTTTCAATATGTCTATTCATAAAATCAGATAATACTGGAGATCTCATTATTTTTAATCCAGTAATTATGAATATTGCGACAAGAACAAAATAAACACTTCTGAAAAAGAATAATCCTATGAAAAATAATCCTGGAAGAATTGCAGAATAAAATAATGCGTTTTTCATCCCAAATAAGTTTTCTATTCTTTTTATATTCAAGAGCAATAACATGCTGAAAAGATTAAATCCTGCCCCAATAAAACCATTATATTTAACATCAATTCCCACAACTCCTGCTAATGATTGGTAAAACCAAAACATAAAGAAAGTTGTTGCAGAAATCAGAGCAAAGTTTAATGCAAAAACTCTCAATTTTTTATGCTTGAATATATACTTAAATCCATCAAATCCCTCTTTGATAAATTCTTCAACTTTTTCTTTTCTTTTTGGCTCACTCAAAGTTAGAGCAACAAAAAAAGTAAGCAACATGAATACACCTGAAATTATGAATGTCAAAGGAAGCGTTTTTGGATATGGTAAAATACTTGACCCAGCAATCAATGAACCCAATGGAAATCCAATTAACATGCCTAAGGTTCCGGCAGATTCATATCTTGAAAAGAATACTTTAGCATCTTTATCTTTTTTGGTTTGGATTAGAGAGTCATAAATCAATGCTTTATCTGCTCCAGAAAGTAATGCAAATCCCAAAGCACCAATAAATTCTGCTAAAAAGAAAGCCCAATAATTATTTATGAAACCAAAAATTGATATTGATATTGCAGAGAATAATCCTCCTAATATTATTGAGGCTTTTCTTCCATATTTATCAGCAACAACGCCGGTAGGGATTTCCAATACAAATATCCAAAACATGAAGAAAGCCTCAAGAATAAATATTCTGGTATAACTAATATTTGCCCAATCGAGAAAAAAAGGAATTGCAACTGCTCCAAAGAAGTGTAAATTTCTAAGGAAGTTTACTAAATACATCTTCCAAATGTTTGATTTAATGTCGAAATTGAACATGTTATATGAATAAAAGTAGTATCTTATAAATACATCGAAAAGTCCCAAGCCCTCTTCGTTTCGTAGGACTTCAAATTTATTGAGTTTAACTCTTTCTTTCCCTAATCCCTCTATGGAGTGATGACCTTATGAAGCTCTAAAACCCCAAAAGATTAGGGAAAGAAAGTCCCGCAGGAAAATTTTGAAAAGCGAAAAGAATAAAAATAAAACCTAAACAGAAGCGGGGTCTGTTTAAGGGTTTTTACTGCCTATCTGTTTGAAGGAGATGGTTATTTATCTCAAGATAGTACCTGGCCCGATGTTGGGCTCCGTAAAGCATCTTTATCTTTGCCTGATAAGAAGCTTTGCAGTAAAATATATGCTGGACATCTCTGAAAAATTGTTCATAAATGTCTTCATAATTTTTTACCAGTTGTTCTTTTTTCATGGAATCACCTTTTTGTTTTTAACCCCAAATTAGGTGAAGGGAGATTATGTGATTTTCCTGAAAGAGAAAAGAACAATATTTCTCCCGAATCCACAAAAAAACAATCAAAAAGTGTGTGAATGAAACAAAAGAACGTACTAAAAATAAGACCCACAAGACATTTTTTAAACGTATTTTGTCCAGTGTAAAACTGTTTGATTCCACAAAATTTTCAGCTTTAAAGGCTTTGCTTATAAACCTACTCCCGCACTGGACAACTGCGGATAGAGTATATAAACTACTAAAATTGTTAGGATACTTAGAATGCCAGTGTCGCCTAATGGTATGGCGAGAGTCTTAAACAACCCCTAGGCTGCACCTAAGGGTGGGTAAGACAACTTTTGTCCGCCCAGGACTTGTGGGTTCAGTGACATGCAAACGAGCAAAGCAAGTTTGCTCGCAAGTCACTCCCACCACTGGCGACTAATAATCAAGGCAACTATTTTAATCTTTCGCTGTAAAGAAAAAGGTGATAAAAATGTTTCAACCATTGATTGATGAATGCCGACTGAGAAATTACTCAGAGAAAACCAGAAAAATATATCTTCAATATAACGAGCATTTCCTCAAATTCAGCAGGAAAGGGCCTTTACAGATTACCGAAAAAGATATCCGAAATTATCTGTTATATCTTTCTGACAAAAATCTTTCCTCTGCAACCATAAATCTGGCGCATAATGCCTTAGAATTTTATTATGGGACTATTCTTAAGCGGAAGTTCAGCATACCCTTCCAAAAAAAAGAGCATAGAATTCACTATGTTGCTTCTCTGAATGATATCGAAAAAATGATTGCTGTTACCCTCAATCCTAAACATAAATTGATTATCAAATTGCTGTATTGTTCTGGAGTGAGAAGATCGGAGTTAGTAAAAATAAAACTGAATGATATTCATACAGAACGAAAGCTTATCCATATCCAACAAGGCAAAGGGAATAAAGACCGTTATACGATCATTTCATCGGCTCTCTTGACAGAGATTAAAGAGTATGTAGAGAAACGTCCTTATCAAAGTGAATATTTGTTTGCTTCCCGAGATGGGCATTTGACTACAGCTACGGTCGAAGCGGTAATTAAGGAAGCGGCTAGAAAAGCCCGAATAAAAAACATAACTCCTCACACTTTACGGAGAAGCTTTGCTACTCACCACCTGCATAAGGGAACTAAATTGCCGTACGTGCAGAAAATGATGGGGCATAAGGATATTAGAACCACTCAAGGCTATTGGGATATCCCTATGGAATGTTTGAATGAAGTAGAGAGATTATGCTGAGAGGTAAAGCTACGTGGAATGAAAAATACGGGCCCGATGATGCTCCTCACGCCAGTTACCCTAGGCAAGTCGTATGTCTGAGGGATATTCTGCTGAAATCCCTCTTATGAAAGAAATACGGGCCCGATGAGATTTGAACTCACGATCTACAGCTTAGGAGGCTGTCACCCTATTTGCCCAATTCTGTTGTATTCCCAGGCTAGGCTACGGGCCCACTTGAACAGCGTTTCCCTCGCTCTTTAATAATATTTCTACGTTCATTTATGCCTCTATTACCAGAAATATCTCAATCTTAAACCACAATCATGCTCTTCGTCTCTTTGATGCCAGCTATCTGCTGTACTTTTGTTAACAGAACTTGATTGAATTCTTTCACATCCTTCACTTGAATGACAGCAATGATATCCGTTCCACCGGCAATGACATCTGCCCGTTGGATAAAGTCAAAAGCGCTCAGCTCTTGAGCAATATCATGCTGTGTTTTATGAACCTGCTTCAGATGCTCTAAATTGACAGAAATAAGAACATAGGCCATAAATCCCTTATTCAACACTTCCGGATGAACATCAATGGTAAATTTCCTGATGATCCCTTGCGCTTTTAACCTCTGAATCCTATTATGGACAGTAGTGATGGGAAGATGCGCTTCTTTAGCAATATCTCTCGTAGCATAATCCCCATGCTCCTGCAATATCTCGATGATCTTCAGGTCTTTATCGTCTAATGACTCCATTGTTTCCTCTGCTGTTGATTGACAGGGAATACATCAAAAAAATAAAACAGGAGGGCTCTTGGTTGGAGCCATCCTTTTTATGGTCGGTTAGTTCTTTTGTTCGATTCTACCAGTTACTTTGGAACATATGTTCCATCTACTATATAAATATTTCGATTATTTTGTGGTTTAATCCTAACTTAATGGATTTCATTTATAAAGAAGGTGGATAAAGCTGGTTTGGAGATGGCGGTTTTTGAAAATGGAGGTATTTGGTTCGCTTCCGGTGAGTAGGGCCGACTCGCTTTCTTGATGTTTTTACTCTACTGCAGTCACCCCGGATGGGGCAACCCCCGACCGCAAGTGATGTCATTTTTTAGAACCGCTCGTGGATTGGCACTACTCACCTCTCAACTAAATACGCGCTTAAAAACAATAAATATTTATAATGGCACCAAAATCTTCCTTATAAAACGGCCTCGTAGCTTAGCCGGTGGAGCAGTCGGCTGTTAGCCTTTAGGAAAGATACCGACCGGTCGCCAGTTCAAGTCTGGCCGAGGCCGCCTTACGATCATGAAAACAGGATTACGAACGCATTCATGTGGAGAGTTGCGTAAAGAGCATGCTGGAAAAAGCGTAACGCTAGCAGGCTGGGCTGACACCCATCGGATCCAAGGGAAAGTCAGCTTCATCCTATTGAGAGATAGGTATGGCATCACTCAGATCTTTGTCAATCCCGACATCACCAAGAAATTGGGAGAAATACGTCGGGAATCCGTTATTCAGGTGAAAGGAGAAGTAAAAGTTCGCCCGGAAAATCAGATTCGAAAAGAGCTTTCTACGGGAGAGATTGAAGTTGCTGCTCAAGATGTCACTATTCTTACCAAAGCAGAACCATTGCCATTAGAATTAGATGGAGAAGCTCTGGAAGATACTCGCTTAAAATATCGTTACTTAGATTTACGCAGAAAAGAAATGGTGGAAAATCTCACCAAACGGCATAAGTCTATCCAATGCATCAGGAATTTTATGGATAAGAAGCATTTCTTGGATATTACCACTCCTATCTTAACAAAATCAACTCCGGAAGGAGCCAGAGATTATCTTGTTCCGTCAAGAGTGCATAAAGGTAAATTTTATGCTTTGCCTCAAGCTCCTCAGCAATACAAACAATTATTGATGGTAGCTGGCGTAGATAAGTATTTCCAGATCGCTCCTTGTTTCCGTGATGAAGATGCTCGTGCTGATCGTGCTCCGGGAGAATTTTATCAGCTGGATATCGAGATGAGTTTTCCAAAACAAGAGGATATCTTGGATCTCATTGAAGAATTGACGATTACTTTAGTGAAAGAAGTATTTCCTGAAAAAAAGTTTACCCAAGTTCCTTTTCCGAGATTAAAGTATGATGATGTCATGAAGAAATATAAGAAAGACAGTCCTGACATCAGAAAAAATAAAGATGACCCTGACGAGTTGGGCTTCTGCTGGGTCCTTGACTTCCCGTTATTCCAAAAGCAGACGGAAGCAGATTTCTTTCATGGAGCTGGCAAGGAATGGGGACCGTCCCATAACATGTTTACTGCTCCTAAAGAGGAAGACCTCGAATATCTCGATTCCGATCCAGGAAAAGCGAAATCCTATCAGCATGATTTTGTCCTTAACGGATCAGAAGTCGGCGGAGGAGCATTACGTATTTACCGTCCAGATTTACAGTCAAAAATATTTGACCTTATCGGCATGACGAAAGAGAAGCAGAAAGAATTTTCCCATATGCTGGAAGCATTCAGCTACGGCGTTCCTCCCCATGGGGGCATTGCTTTAGGTATCGATAGATTACTTATGAAAATCATGGGCAAAACATCGCTGAGAGAAATGATCGCTTTCCCTAAAAATAAGGATGCAAAAGATTTAGTGATGGATGCTCCTTCAGCCGTGACGGAAGAACAGTTGAAAGAATTGGGCATCCGGCTGCAAAAAATATGAAGAGACAAGTTGTGTTCTCGTTAACTCATCAGGATGGAAATTCTAGGGTTGGAATATTCCAGACTGCTCACGGAAAGATAGAAACCCCTTTTTTTATGCCCGCAGCGACAAAAGCTACCGGGAAATGCCTTACCACTGATGATTATACAGTTATAGGCCTTCCTGCAGTTATCAGCAACGCCCTTATCCTCAGCCTTAAGCCAGGTGTGGACACAGTTAAAAGATCTCACGGGCTGCATCGTTTCATGAATTTCAAGGGCATCATCTTTACCGATTGCGGGGGATTCCAGATGTCTAGAAGTATCTTTGAAAAGAAAAGTAAAAGAGCCCTGCATTTCCGCAATCCCTATAATCAGCAAGCCATTGTTCTGACACCTCAAAAGATCATGGAGATAGAAATTGCTTTAGGAAGCGATGTAGCCATGATGCTGGATGACATGTCTCCTTATGGGGCATCGTTTGAAGAAGCTAAGGAAGCTATGGAAAACACGCACCGCTGGGCTCAGGAATCGCTGCAAGAACATCAACGGTTGAAAAAGTTGCTGGGATCAAAACATTATGCTTCGAAACAATTATTGTTTGGCATTATCCAAGGAAATTTTTATCCTGAATTGAGGGAAGAAAGCGCTAAATATATTTCTCAACTTGCTTTTGATGGGATAGCTATAGGTGGTGTGGCCATCGGCGAGCCTATGGAGAAGATGTATCTGGCGATAGATACAGCCTTACCTTTTATTCCTTTGGATAAGCCTCGCTATGTGATGGGCGTGGGCAGCCCCGTCGAAATCTTAGAGATGATTGGCAGAGGGATCGACTGTTTTGATTCAGTGTATCCTGCCAAGATGGCGCGGCACGACCATCTCTTTACCAAGAAAGGGCCTTTGCTGCTAGGCCAGGATACGTATGCTCACGATTTTTCTCCGATAGAGAAGGGCTGCAAGTGCCATGCCTGTAGAAATTATACTAAAGCTTACCTTCATCATCTTTCGAAGATCAATGAGCCTGCGGGACATCGCCTGAAAACGATTCACAATCTGCATTTCATCAAGCAGCTTCTTGATGCAGCGAAGGTTGCGATCAAAAAGAAAAAGTTTGAAGAGTTTAAACGGTCTTTTGGTAGGGAATATGCTGTGAAGAAGGAGATATGATAGATATTCGTTGAGGTGATGGCTACGCTGGTTAAACCACAATAACCTTTATAAAATAAACAGAAATACCCATACATCATGAAACAGCAGACCATAAACTACCTCTCGATAAAGGATGCGATGGAACAAGGCCAGGGGAAAGTAAACATCCGTGGCTGGGTTCACCGTGAACGGGGTTCCAACAAGATGAAGTTTATCACGCTGAGAGATTCCAGCAACCTTATCCAGTGTGTTTTTGAGCGGCAGAATTTTGAAAAGCGCTGGGAAGAGATCGACCATTTACAAGTTGAAGCATCATTACAATTGACGGGAACGATAAAAAAAGATGAGCGCGCTCCGACAGGGTATGAATTACATGTTGAAGAGTACACACTCATCGGCTCATCAGATAATTATCCCATTACCAAGGACCAATCCACAGAATTCTTGGCTGACAACAGACATCTCTGGCTAAGAAGCAGAAAGATGACAGCCATCTTAAAGATCAGAAGCACCGTCTTTGGCGCTATCGACGAATATTTTAAAGGCCAAGGATTTTATGAATATCATTCTCCTATCTTTCAAGCTGTGCAATGTGAAGGCGGGTCAACCTTATTTGAAGTGAAATATTTTGATCAGAAAGATGTTTTTTTGAGCCAGTCATGGCAGTTGTACGCTGAACCGGCCATTTTTGCCTTAGAAAAGATTTATACTATCTCTCCCAGCTTTCGGGCAGAAAAGTCGAAGACATCCCGACATCTGACAGAATATTGGCATGCGGAGATGGAAGTGGCTTGGGCAGGATTAGATGACATCATCAATTACGGAGAACAATTATTGAAATTTATTTTTGCAAAAGTTCTTGAAAACAACAAAGAAGAATTAAAAGTGTTGGAACGAGATGTCAAAAAGCTTGAACCCATAGTCAAGAAGCCGTTTGTGAGGATGACCTATGACCAGGCTCTAAAGATTCTTCAAGACAAGTGCAAGATGAAAGTTCCTTGGGGGAAAGACCTTCGGACCGTTGAAGAAGACAAGTTAACCTCTCTCTATGATGTTCCTGTCATCTGTACCGGTTATCCAAAAAAAGTAAAGGCCTTTTACATGACGGAAGACCCTAAAAATCCTGATGTCGTGCTAGGGGTTGATTTTTTAGCTCCGGAAGGCTATGGTGAAATTATCGGTGGCTCGCAAAGGGAACATGACATCGAGAAAGTGAAAGCCCGCCTTGTACAGCAAGGTGAGGATCCTAAAGAATACGAATTTTATCTGGATACGAGAAGGTACGGCAGCGTCCCTCACGGCGGCTTTGGCTTGGGAGTAGAAAGAGTTATCTCCTGGGTTTGCGGGTTAGATAATATTAAGGATGCAATTCCTTTTCCAAGGACGATGGAAAGGTATAAGCCATAGTTACTCTTCTCTCTTTCCAGAAACTCTTCTCTCAAGAAACTATTACAATCCTATTTTTTCCTCTCGCCAAGCTTGTTCTGCTCCAACAACAGCGTATGGAAATTCTTTTCTAAATACATCAAAGCATCGATCGTCTTCCGAAAGATATGATTCTGGTTGAACGTCTTCCTAAATTCTTCATTCTTCTCTAAGGTCTCTTTTACTACTGGATGTAATCCCGAAAGGAAAACGATGCTCTTCTCTTTCTGCCGTTCCTTGATGAATTCATTCAGCCGAGTAACTCCTGTGCTGTCCACAAAAGGAACGTATTTCATGCGAAGGATAATGACTGTTTTTTTAACATCTAACTGTTCCGTAATTTTTTTGTCAAAGACATTCATTGCTCCAAAAAAGAAAGGGCCGTTAAGAGTGTATACCCCAACTGCTCCGCTAAGATTAGGATTTGCTGCAATGATATTGTTGATGGACGTATCTGAAGAATATTCTGTCATTGGCCTGATGTCGATGATGCTGGTAAGCCGGACAAAGACGAGGAAAATGGCTAAGACCATGCCTACTTCGACGGCAAACACTAAGTCGGTAAGAACCGTTAACCCAAATGTGGCAAATAAGACGATGCTTTCTGACCTGCTGATCTTGATGATCGTCCTGAACTCTTGAACGTTGATCATCCTCGCTGAAACATACATCAGCATTCCGGCGAGGAAAGCTTTTGGGATATATTTTGCGATGGGAGAAAGAAGCAGAATAATAATTAATAAAATCAGGCCGTGAATGATTCCCGCCATCCTCGTCTTTGCTCCTTCACGGATATTGACGGCGCTTCTGGCAATAGCTGCCGTAGCGGGGATGCCATTAAAAAAGGGCACGATGATATTGCAGACACCCTGGCCAATAAGCTCTTTATCACTTTTATGCTTCGTGTTGCTCATGCCATCACAGACAACAGCACAGAGCATCGCTTCGATGATCCCCAGCATAGCAATCGTGAAAGCTGATGGAAGCACATCTTTTACCAGTTGAAAATTGATTGATATCAGATGAATTGTCGGCAAGCCTGAAGGGATATTTCCTACTATAGGGATAGGTAAAGCCCAGATGAGCACGGCAGCGGTAGAGAGGAGAAGAGGAAGAAGCGATGAAGGGATATTTCTTGTTGCTTTAAACCGAGAAAGAATTTTTGGCAAAAATAGCAAACAGAGGATAGTAATTATTGTAATCCCCACTGCCAACTGCTGAGCTTGGCCGAGGTGGTCTATGACTTGCCCGATATTTTCCCAGATATGCTCTTTAGGTGAAAGTGTTAATCCGAAAGCATTACCTAGCTGTCCGATAAAGATAATCACTCCTATTCCTGCCGTAAATCCAGAGATGACTGGGAACGGGATGAATTTTACAAAGCGTCCGAATTTTAATAAGCCCAGAAGCAATTGCATGATTCCCGCCAAGAAGCCAGTAAGCAATAGCCCTTCTATACCAAATTTCTGAACGGTGGAAAGGATAACAACCGTCATCGCTCCCGTTGGTCCAGTAATCGAAAATCGTGATCCTCCAAACGTCGATCCTAAGATCCCGGCAATGATTGCTGTATAAAGCCCCATGATAGGCTCTACTCCAGAAGCGATAGCAAAAGCGATGGCTAAAGGCAGAGCAACTATTGCTGTAATAAAGCCTGCTTTAAGGTCGAATAAAAGGTAGTTTTTGCAATATTCTTTTGTTTCACTCGCTAATTTGTTCAGCTTTCCCTGAAGTTCTGCCATGAGAGCCCCCTTTGCTATGGGGGAATTATATAAGCTTATGCTGTCTCTAAATAGAGAAGAAATAGGGGTAGAGAAGAAGTTTACTTCTTTTGGCTGAAGCTTAACCCATCCCTAATATCAATAATAATTGTCTCCAGCCGTGGATCAGTAAGAACAGCCTGCCTGAAATCCTGGCATCCGGGGAAAGTGATGTTATCAGCGATCATGATCCCTTTTGGTTTTAATAATCGTAAGCAATCTTCCAACACTTGAAAATATCCTGTCTTATGGAAATCGATAAAGATCATATCAAAATAATCCTTCCTTACTGCTGCCATATCTTTTACCGCTTCCACTCCATCTTGAATGATGATCGTTGCCTTAATGTTAAATAAGGCATAATTTCTCTTTGCTTCTTCAGTAATATGCCCATCGATATCAATAGTAGTTACCTCTGCTCCTTCACTTCCAAGAATACAGCCGGAGTAGCCATTAGCTGTGCCTAATTCCAGAATCTTTTTCGGCTTGTACTTTTGCACTTGCTGCAAAAGCCATGTTCCCTTGGCAGAGCCGATGATAGGTATTCTTCGGGCTATGCTTTCTTGTTCAAGACTTTTTAGCTGGTTGATGATAATCATAACGTAAATTATAGGATAACATCAAACGGAAGCCAGCGTTGTGCATGTTGCCTCTTCGATTGTCGTTCAGGCGAAGGAATAACGTTCAACGCACTCAACTTTCTTGCTCCTCCGATCATGATAGTTACGGCCCGGTCAAAGTCAGAATCATTGCCTGTTCTTGCCTCTTGGCGAGCGGAAGTAGAAGTAATGACAGCATAATCTTTTGAATGAGCTTCTCGCTTTACAACATCAATGAGTGATCCACTGTAATCTGCCGCAAGGATGATCGCTTTTTTTCCTGGAATCTCTCGAAGATAACTTAGCAGTTGCCCATAAGATAGTCCATTATTGCTACTCGGAGAACCAGAGTGGAAACGCAGAGAACCAGGTTTGCCTGGAGACGTCACATAAAGAAATGTTAAAGATTCCTTCGTTGCTTCCGCAGCAATCCTTGTTGTTACAGCTTGTAATTCTGCAGGGATATCATCCCAAGGTAGGATTCTCTGCACCAAGGAATAGTCTATACTTCTTTCCTCATGAACATCTAATTCATCCTCCCACTGCAGAGCAAAAGCTCGCTGTTCTGCTTCTCCAATATGACTGCCTGGAGAGAACTCCCCCTGAAGCATGGCTTCTAGTTCTAATACTCTTCCTAATCCTTTAGCATTGATGCTTCTCGTTTCAGGCGCGTCATAATTATTTACTAAAATAGCATATCTTTGCGCGGGTACAAACAGTTCTGGTTGACGGAACATAAGATGCAATACTTTTATAAGCTTTAAAAATCTTCTTA
Source organism: Candidatus Nanoarchaeia archaeon (assembly GCA_035289385.1). GTDB lineage: Archaea > Nanobdellota > Nanobdellia > Woesearchaeales > GW2011-AR9 > JACOZM01. The sequence goes on from DATDXI010000013.1 coordinate 11,793, forward strand.
TCTAAAAGAGGTGATTGACTATGGTAAACTATTTGGCGGTATTGGTGGCAGCCGTTGTTTCTTTTCTTGTTGGCTGGGTATGGTTTTCTAAGCCGGTGTTTGGGAAAGTATGGATGAGTTTGATGGGATTGAAGAAAGAGCCGAAGCATGAAGGGATGGCTAAGAATCTGGTCATAGGATTCCTTGGAACTTTGGTAACTGCGTACGTTCTAGCATACTTTGTTGATATGCTGGGCTACATGACAGCATTGAGCGGCATGATGGTTGGCTTTTGGGCTTGGCTTGGCTTTGTAGCAACAACAACGGTAGGCGGAGTGTTATGGGAAAACAAACCATGGAGCTTATGGCTGTTGAATAACGGGCATAACTTGGTGACGTTGCTGATTACTGGTGCTATTGTCGGAGCTTGGGTTTAAAGGTAAGAACGTTCAGAACACCATAAAAAGCAGAGAAAGCTTTTTATGTGATTTCTTTTTTTCCTTTTTTTAATGGCTGATGGCAGTTTAGAGATGGATCTTTTTTGTCTAGAAGAGACAGCGCGCCTTGTTCACGATCTGATCAAGCCAGATTATGTTCGTTCAGGATTGCTTGATACTCTCATCAATTCAGGAGTATTTACCTCTTCTCAACAGCGAGCGTTAAAGGAATATACTGTCTATCTAGTTGCCTCTTATGCTGAAGAAAAAGAAGATTATGGAAGGCCAGACATTTATGATTCAATCCGGCAAAGGATGTATGATCAGGTAGTTGTTTATCTGATTAAGGGAATGGGAGATATATCTAAGAACGAAAAATTAGAACTCATCGCTATGAGGGATTAAGAGATCCTCTCCAAAGGGACTAATATCTTATCATTCTTTCTCACTTTCTCTTTGACAAAAAAGGTAGCTACCCCTTCTTCATCAACTTTCTTTTTTCCAATCTTCTGGCTAAAGTAGGTCGTCTTCCCTTTGAAGGTAATTGTTTCCTGATCAGAAATATCCCTTTCAAATTGTACTGCCGCAATCTTAACGTTAGGATAATAATTCACCACTTTTCCAACAATCTCTTTCTTCTCTTCAACTCTGCGTTGGCGGGGAGATCCCTTACATCCCTCTGAACACGTTCTGTTCATCTTCTTCAGACAATCGACACAGGCAATGAAGAGCTTGTCACAGTCAAGATTAAAGCAGTTATGGATAGCATCTGTCTTCGCATGACAGAAGCGGCAGGAATTTAATGGAGAACAGCTTTCTTCAACTAAACGGTCATCAAAAACAAATAGTCCTCCTTCCCAATGGGTAGAGAACTGATTCAGATAACTGATGATACCTCCATCTACTTGGTACACATCAGAAAAGCCTTGTTCTTTGAGATACGCAGAAGCTTTCTCGCATCTCACTCCTCCGGTGCAATAGAGGACAAGCGTTTCCTTTTTCTTCTCTGCCAGTATTTTTGGAGCTACTTCCGGAAATTCCCTAAAACTTTTGATGGGCAGCTTGACTGCATCTTTGAAATGGCCAACATCAAACTCATAATCATTTCTGGCATCAACAATAGTAAATTTTTTCCCTTCATCATACCATCGTTCCAGCTCTTTGGCAGGAAGATGTTTTCCCGTGTTTTTTACATCGATCTCTTTGCCAAAAACACATATCTCCTTCCTAACTCGGACAACGAGCTTATGATAAGAATTCTCTGAAACATCCTGCTCTCGGAATGTCAATCCCTTAAACTTCTGCTGTAGCTCTTCTTGAAATAATTCAATCTCCTCTTTTCTGCCGGAAACTGCTCCATTGATACCTTCTCTGCCTAGAAGAATTCTACCAAGAATTTTTTTCTCTTCACCGCTTTTCTTTAACGTATCTCGCAGGTTTTCAGGGTTTGCTATCTGAGCATAGCGGTAAAAGGAGATCGTTTTCATAGGCGAGACCATATCATTACCAAAAAGAGGGCTATTTTTAAAATTTCTGCTGAATAAATTGATCTATCACTTGTCCCAGTTTTCTGAACTGGTCTGGCTTGCTAAACCTATGGTCAGCTCCTCGGATAATGACTAGCTTCTTCGGCTTATTTGCCAACTGTAACAATTCTTCGGGATCAGATAAAGGGATGGCTTCATCACGTTCTCCATGAACAATGAGCAATGGTTTCTTCCATCTTTTGATCGCTTGAGGAATATCTAACGTAAAAAATTCATCATAAAATGCTTTCTTTAATCTTCTGCGGTGATACCACTTTCCTGGGTTATCATAGACAATGTATCCTTTTGTCCAGAATTGGTAAACTTGTTCATCAGTAAAATCATATTTTACCGAATGTCTCGTGTCAGATTCAGCGCCCATCAAGACAAGTTTGCTTATCCTTTTGTCACGATGAGCGTATAAAGCAGCATCGATCGCTCCGGTAGAATGGCCGATGATGACTAATTGCTTATAAGTATAATTCTTTTCCAGAAAATCGATAGCAGATTTGATATCCTCCACTTCCTTGCTCATCAGCTTATCTTCAAATTTTCCGTCAGACGTATTGGTATGTGAAAAATCAAAGATAAGGGTGAGATATTTTTTCCCTAGCGCCGTGATCATCCTTTGAGCAGTAAAGCCATGACAGCTTCCCGGAAAGCCATGGAGAAAAATAATGGCAGTATCATACCTTTTGGGATGAGAAATAAAACCTCGGAGTGCTAGTCCATGCTTGTTTTTGAAAGAGATAGGTTGTTTCATGATTTTCTAGAAAGAGAATCCTTATTTAAACATTTACCTTTCGTAGATTGCTGCCTTGTCCGTAAAGCCATTCACTTGGCTTCCTGTTTTCCCTTCAAATAGCTCCAGCTTCAGCTTTCTTCCCTCAACCAGCTGTACGACAGCCACTCCTCTTACGTCATCATTATTTTTTATCTTCAGATCTTTTGTTAATCCTTTAAAATCCCACGGCTGATCGTTATGATAATAGCCATAGCCAACCAGTTCATACTCTACTGCACCGGAATCAACAGTGACATCTGCTGGATGCGGGGCATTTCCTTTCACGCCAAACTGCTGTGCCCTTCCTTCAAAGGTACCGACAGAAAAGAGAATATGTTCCGTGTCAATACTATCAGGAACAATAGCCAAATGGTCTGCCCAATATCTTTCTTGACTAATACCCCCGTACCCATTTGTCCCTTCTTTAAACCAAACTCCTTGCAGTGTTCCATCGATATCATTGTCAAGAGTTCCTCCTTCTGGCTTTGCTGTCCTTAAGCTTTTATCAATCAACGCGCTTTTCAAAGGCTCTGGGAAATTAAGGAATGGATCCTGGATATGTCCTCGATTCTGGTCAGAAGTATAACTAGCAGGATTAATCCATTGTATCTGAAAATTCTGGTCAACGACATTAAAGTCAGAACTTTCATCAAACCATCCTAACAATTCACCAGCTTTCACATCGAGATTGACAGGCTTATATTTACCAAATTCAGGAGCGACTTCTTTAATCCTGTCCGATAATTTGTCAATGTGGATAAAAATAGTAGATAATCCGCAGTCATGCTCTATCACTAACCTATAGTCGTCCATAGGCTCTCGGTTCTTGTCATCCCCCTGGAAAGATCCCATATGCTGCATGCTAGTAATGGTTCCATCTGCTGGGCTGAACAGTTCAATATTTGCTACCGTATTGCCAAATTTGTGGAAATATTGGTGATCGATAGGAGTGACGTGCTCACCATGCAAACTGCCCATCGGCTCGATGTGGTCTATGGTATCAAGGTTAACGGGTAAATTAGATAAGAGATAGTGGTCACAGGATGGTTGCTCAGTTTCTTCTGGTAGTGGTTCTCGTTCTTGAATCTCTACAATGGGCTCTGGAAGAGATTCTTCTGGAAGCTGTGCTTCTTCTGAGGGATCTGCCTCTTGTTGTTGATTTTGAATTTCTTCAGATTCAACTGCTTGCTCTGCACAGCCAATGATGAAGAAACAAAGTACTATGGCCAAAACCTCTTTTTTCATGAACATAAAAATAGATTGAACTTTGAAACTATCTCTTTCCGCTCTCTTTTATAGAACAGCAAAGACGACAATGCCAAACAAAATAGCTACTGCTGCCCAGACGTAGTGGAGCCAGTTTGGCCATTTTAAGGCAACTGTTGCTGCCATCAGTAAGCCTAAAAGGATAGGCCCGCTGCCAAATACCATATCTAATACCATAAGTGAAGGAAATCTTTTAGATTATTAAATGTTTCTTTTCAGCTCTCTCAACCCCATGAGGTGAAGGATCATCCCTAAGGGTACAATAAATAAGGGAATCAAAACCATCGGATATGATGCCATGATGCCTGTTGAGGGGTTCATAGCAACAATCTGGAAGGGCTTTTCTAAAAAGAGCTGAAAGAGAGGATACCCAAAAATACCAACTCCAATTGCAACTACTAAATCCAAAATGCCCAGGTAATTCCACCACCTTGCCAGCTTTCTGCTCCATGATGTCTTTTTCCAGAGGAAGAAAGCGACGAAAGGAGCAGTTATCCCCACAAGAAGATCGCCAAATCCTGCCGGAAAGGCAAAGAACCCTGGCAGAAAACCTTGGCTGTACATGCTCAGAAAAACAATACCCACTACTCGATAGGTTTGAATGGCAATAAGCCAGGGGAGAGATATTCTTTTACCCACATTTTTGATCGTTGTTGATGCATAGGCTTTTTGCAGGAGGATAAAAAGGATGATGAAGCCTAAAAAGATATTCGGCGCCAGAAGAAGTTCCAGTGAAAAGAAATTGAATTGTGCTAATCCTACTACCAGCATAAACCACATCAGCAAGATAGCGGCAATGGTTATTCCTGTTCTCTTTCTATCTCGAGTGGCAAAAAAAAGGACAACGAGCACGGAACTTAAGAAAAGAATCGCTCCTATGAATGTGTCACGTGATGTGGAAAGGTCAAATGCCATCATTTCAGCTGCTGCAATAATTCCATATTTTTCTTTAAGTAATCGGGGCAGAGGGCAGCTTTTTCTTCACACCATTGAATACACTCCTGAGCATTTGCAAAACAATATTGCGTGCATTCTTCCTGATTGTTGCATCCTCCTGGGCCGAGCTGAAGATAACTGCCGCCTGTTTTTTCCAAGAGGGACGATTCCAAGAGTGGTAATCCCCACACTTTACTTATGTAAAACATGATCCCTCCTATAAGGGCTGCAACTACAACGATAATGACAACCATAATCAGAATCCCCTTTTTGTCTGCCATAATTAAAAGTATTTCTTTAAAGTATAAAAATGTTGTCCAATGAAGATAGACGCACCTTAAGCGAAGCTCTTATAAATTTAGAAGTTTTCCCATAGAATATGAAAAGAGTGATCGTGCTATTAGTCATCGTTATCTGTTTGCTCTCTTGCTCTCCTTCTGGCAGCTTGCAGGAAGACTTGGAGCGGGTGAAGAATATTGATCAGACTATTTCAGGTGGCTCTCCAGACTCTTCCAGCTTCCCTTCTCAAAAAAACGTTGACCAAAAAGAAGAGAAGAAATGTAATATCCCTAAAACAACCAGATTTTTCTCGTCAGAACCTTATTATCATGGTCCACTCATCGACACCCATGTCCATATGCCGGTTGCTTCAAGGATAGTTAGCACTGTTGCCAAGCAAGCCGGTTTTGCGGACGCACCCTATAAAGGGGATCTTCCTATAGAAAAAATAGTCTGCCTTCTGGAAGCAGAAGGGATCACCAAAATCTTCGGTTTCTTCATGGCGCCAAATCTGGCTGTCGGGGAAAGTGTAGGTATGGTCAAAGATATTAAGCAGAACTATCCCAATCAAGTGGTTGCTTTCTATATGCCTACTCCTATCGGGCAATTGAATCCTGATTCAGAAAGTGTGCAGAATATTCTTGAAGAGAATCCTGGCTTATATCAAGGTTATGGTGAAGTCAAGTTCGATTTTCATGAAGTGGCTAATGATAAGCCTGAAGACCAGCAATATTTGGAAGCTTACCAACTGGCTGATGATCATCATCTTATTGTTATGATGCATCCTGCT
>DATDXI010000014.1:0-7577 GCA_035289385.1 Candidatus Nanoarchaeia archaeon
CGACGAAAGTGCCTATCCCCAGCCTAAAGGCTGGGGCTTGACGGCACTTTCTTTGACAGTCGAATTTTTAGGACACCAGAAATCCAGCAATCCATTCATCTACGCCCTAAAGGGCGTAGCTTTCTGGATTTCTTTGTGTAAGGAGAATCTTGCCCCGCTCATTCAGATCAATGAAAATAGTTCCTTCCTCGTGATACAAGTGATAATGAACAATCAAGCGGATAAATCTGTCTACATGCTTATCACATGTAACCTTCTCAAAAATAGTCCCGTTCAATATTTTTTGTATTTTTGCTTCTATGATCGTATATCTACCGTTGCAGTAAAATCAAGATCTTCCGAGAGACGAGCATGATCTAAGAAAATCTTAGGCAAAGCCGTGCCGCCTTTAAAGTAAATTCCCTCTACATCTTTGAGAAGGAAGAGCAAGTATGTTACCAAATAGTCCTTTTCTATGATGGCAAACCCGAAACCTTTCTCACCTGCAATGACACGCAATTCATTCTGAGGAATTATTTCCATCGTTCACTTCCCTGTTTGGTGGCTATAATAAATGGATGCCCCAGAATAGTCTTTATCACTCCTTGAGGGATTTTTCTCCTTCGTCTGAAGCGCAGACGAGTATGAAAAATATCAACTATCCCTTGTTTTTTTGTGGTGTAAACTTCATATTCTACGGGGATCTGTTCAATCCACTTCCAGTAATGAGCTGCTGCTTTCCCAACAATGCAATAATCTCTACCATTCATGATCTCATCAATCAAAATGTAGGGGTGCTCTGACCACTTCCCGCCGACAGCTTTCACGGGAATGAGAAAATATTTTGCTTTGTTCAGTTTAATGATCCTTTCTTTTCTTTTCAACCGATGAAGGTACACATTCATCTCATTGTCGCTGGTGAAATAGTCTTTAATCTCTTCTCGGATAAAAAAGTATTTCTCTTTTAGTTCCATTCGGGAGATAAATGACAGCTCCTTTTCGCTTAGGCTTTTTCTCATGTTCTTCAATATTAACAATTTGTTAATTTAAATGAACATACTTTATAAATATTTCGTGTAAAACAGCACGTAGCTAATAGTTACTTAACAGTAATAAATATGGAAATATTTAAATATCATCAGTCAAATTAGTCCCTGCGATGCCCGAAAGTGCCCTTGACAAACCCAGAACAGAAAATTCTCCTAGAGTTATCCACAGCTATACACTTCTCGAGGAATTAGGCAGAGGCAGCTTCGCTACGGCGTATCGGGCAATGAAGGATAGGCAGGAATATTGCGTCCGGGAGATGGACACCAGAAGGATTGACCGGAGAAGGCGGGATGAAGTAGTAAAGCTCTTTATCCGGGAAAATAAAGTCTTGTCAGAGCTGGACCATCCATACATCCCTAAAGTGCATGATTTCTTTGAGAGTACAGAGCAGGGAGAACTGGTATTATACCAAGTGCAGGATTTAGTACCCGGTGTTTGCTTGAAGTCATTAGTTCATCCTGAACAAACCCTTATTGAAAGAGCAGCTGGAGAGAAGATAGGAAAGCCTTTTGCTGAAGAGCAGGTTGTTGAAATTGGCTTGAAACTGAGTAAAATTCTTGCCTATTTGCATAACCAGCCTGTTCCGGTTGTGCATAGAGATGTCAAGCCCAGCAATATCATGCTCAACCCAGCAACACGAGATACAATTGGAGATATTTATTTAATTGATTTTGGCGCTGTCCAGCAGGCGTTGATTAAGTTAGAAGGAGGATCAACGATGTTTGGGACACCAGGTATTGCCCCACCTGAACTGCTGACGGGAAATGCAGTTCCCAGAAGTGATATTTATATGCTGGGAAAGACGTTACTTTCTCTTGCTTCAGGGATGGACCCAAGGGATTTATCAGATTATTTGGAAAGGATTAGTTACAAGGAGCAATTCAGGTTTAAGAATCCTTCCTTAGAAGCGGTGGTTGACCAAATGATCCAGTTTGATCCCGAGAGCCGGCCAGAAAGCGCAGAGCAAGTGGCTGATTATCTGGAAAAAGTAAAGGCAGGAAAACGCATCAGCCGCCCCATTGAGGATACGGGAAGAATCTGGAAATATGTGGCGAAGTTTCTGCCAGGAGACCTTCTCAAGCATTTGGTAAGGACAAGACCAAGCGATGTGGAGAAAGCACAGCGAGAATCTCAATCGCTCATTTCTGAAGCAAGCCCCAGGATTGAAGTGGTGAGCGGCGAAGCAAAGATTGAAAAATCAGATGAATACTGGACGTTTCATGGTGTTCCCTTTGTTGGTAGAGGGAATGAAGGGGGTATTCTTCGATTTACGAGTGGATTGGTATTAGACGGCAAATCATTGCACCAGGAAGGATACGTTGAACGCTTGAAGGGCAGTGAGCTTGTCTTGCCAACGGTGCCGGAATACCTTTCTCTTGCTGCGTACTTAGGGCAGTTTAAAGATCATCCTGTTCAAAAGCAGAAGGAATTATTTGAAGAAGCAACAGCCTGGCTGAGAAAAATGTTTGAGGATTACTGGCTGACGACTGGAACAAGAGCTGACTATCATCCTGATGGCAGCGGGAACGTCATTCAGGGCGTGGGAAGAGATACTGTTTCCACTGCTGATGTTTCTGCTCTGGTTGGCCGAGATGGATTTGTTGAATTTATGGGAAATTACAAGCCTGCCATTGAAGCACTATGTGGAACAGGAGATACTGCTTATGTAGATCAATCTTTTAGGGCTGTTTCTGGAAAAGACAGTTACTTATGGCGTATCAATATCAACCCTGATGTGAAACAGGAGCGGCTTGTTGTGCTGGGCGTCGGCAAAGGTGATAGGTTCAACATCAGTGCCGACAACTTCATTGCCATCAAGCATGCTCTCGGGGTGGTCACACCGCGCGCACGAAATGTTCAAGAGAATGAAAGACACGATCCGCTTTTTGAGTAATAAAGTTATAAAGAAAGCAAAAAATAATTATCACCTTCTCCAAAATACCCACAAGCTTCACTCAACAACTTTCATCCCTTTCACCAACAACACTCCATCTTTCTCCTCTGCTTGCACCTGAAACCCAGCCAGTTCCATTTCCCGAACTAGCTCATCAGAAGTAAGGGCATGAACTTCTTTCTGCCGCTGCCAGTCATTGATCTTGTTCAAAGACAAAATAACAACAGCATACCCTTCATTTTTTAATACCCTATACATCTCTTTCAATAATTGCTGATGATTCACCACATAATTGAGGAGGAAAATAGCGGTCACCGAGCCAAATAATCCATCAAGAAATGGCAATGGCTTTTCCACATCTCCCACAACCTTTTCACGGCATTGCTCATTGAACTGTAGCATCTTCTCGGACAGATCAAATCCAAGGGATGGAAGATAAGAATACGCGCCACAGCCCAGATCAAGATTTTTCCTGCCTTTCAGAAAAGCAAGCTGTTCCGCGATAAATGCCCGTTTCTCCTTGCTGATCTTCCTGCTCCACATAAATGCTTCCGCATTCCAAAAAGCTTTCTTGTCTTTCGGCCATCCTTTCGCCCAAGATAGGGAAGAGGACAGCTTCCGAAGCTTTGCTTCAACATCTTGACCATAGTTTAATTTCATCATCTCGGTAAAGAATTCAGTTTCAGGATCTAAAGTAGGTTTAAGGGTCATGAGAAGAAGAAAATTTATAAAAGGATATAAGTTTTTTGTAATTGGGAGTTTTAACTACAGAAAATGTCACTACAAGAGATCCTTCACCAGAGAAAAATAACCTTTGTATCCATTGGTCTAGGAAAAAAAGGAGCTTTCCAGGCTGACTATGAAGGACTGATGGTATTTCTCCTGAGGAGTAACCTTGGCTATGCTTATTTGCCAGATGGAAGAGGCACCTTCATTGACATGAAACAGCGCTATCTTTGCTGATCATCTTGGGCTTGTGGTCTAGTGGCTATGACGTCCGCTTGACTTGCGGAAAATCCCCGGTTCGAATCCGGGCAGGCCCATCCTATTTCTTTAGGTTGAGGGTTGATAAGGGCAGACTGCCCTTATGTGGGGATCGGACAGGCCCATTTCTTATTTATTCTTCTACAAGAACCGTTTCAGCATCCCCTTCCTTTCTATGCCTGGCATACATCTCTTCCATCCGTTCTCGCATCAGAACTAATGAACGCTCTAAGAATTCTATTTCATCTTCAAGGTAAGGATGAAACTGCTTGATCGTCTCTTGCTGCTTGGTTAATGAAGGATTCTTTATTTTCTTGACAATCTCTGTTGTCGCTATATCCAAAAGAGATTCAGCACAAGATTCAATATTCCCATACCTTTCTTTCATGGTAACAGCTACTCGGAGAGCTTCATCACCTACTCTCTCCTGCTTATGAGGCAAAGGAAGATGCTCTCCCACCAGAAAGCTAAATGTGACATTATTGTACCACCCATAATTATGAGACCTAGAAGTAACTCTGCCAACACTACCCACCCCAATACTAGCATCAAGACTACGAATAGTAATTACTCTCTTCCCTTTATCTATACCTGTATGGGTATTAGGATTCTCTCCTACAACAATCTGCGCTTCATGAGCTGTAAGGTATCTGCCTAATTCACCTTTCAATCGTGCCATTTTCTCTTTGAAATCAGTTTCATTATCCAACGAAGAAAGATCACTGGAAAAATAGTCTACCCCCGGTTCAGTAAAAGTATAGAACAATCTGTCAGTCTGCAATCTTGACGTAATCATCTGTAACGCACGCGTATAGTCTACATCATGGATCCGGGAAAACCTCCGCAGCAATTCCACTTCCACATCTTTCTCCCGCTCAAATAATTCCATCACTTCATCAAGAGTAAAATTATCTACGATAGCCCGCTCATACGCTTCTTCCGTCAAGTGATCTAAACTGCCAGCTTGCCGAACTTCTTCTCCAAATATTTTTGCAATCCGAAGATAAAAATCATCGATATCATTCTGAGCATTGAAAACATGATTGTAAAAACCATCACCTAACGCTTCTTTCACAAAAACCGCCCAGCCTTTCAAGCCGCGAGGATTAAATACTGGCCGAGACAACAAATTATCGTTAGGATCATAATAATCAGCTACATTTTTTTCAACATGAGCTTGAGTTAAGGCATACTCCAACAGCCTCTGCCCATCTCTTCCCGTACTGGCAGTCCGGGCAATCTTATATTGCGCAGCTGCTTCAAATCGAATCAATTTCTCTTTAAGGCCTTTCTCCAGAGATATTCTCTGCTGATCATGCTCTTTCAAACGTTGCTGTTCTTTTCGCTCAGCTTCTTTTGCCTCATCCTGTAATCTTTTGGCTCGCTCCTTCTCTTCCTGTTTTTCTTTTGAAAGACGTTCCTGTACTCCTTGTCCTTGAAGCGCTTGAACTCGAGAATGCTTATCTTGGTCATAACTTCGAGCAATATCTGCAGCATCAGTTACTGTTGCCAAAGCATAGACCACTTTCTTTTCTAACTCCTGGGTAACTTTAGGATCAACATAAGGCTCTAACGCCACTTGAGCATTTGCCACTGCTTGGAGCGCATAGCCCAGTAATTGCTTCTCAATCCCTCGACCATACTCCTCATCAACCCTCCAACTATGCTCAAAAACACGCTTATAGGCAGTTGTTTCATCATGCCGAGGATGGCTAAAAGAGATCTGAAGAGTCGCATAACGCCTGCCTGTCCATCTGCTTTCTTCTACCTTATAGCTTACCTTACAGGAACTTTCCATAGCCACAGCTGGATCAAAATGAAACTTTTCATCAGGATGCTGAAGAATGATCTTGGCCATTATTCAAGAAGAAGCTAACCCTAGATTTATAAACTTTCCGCTTGTAACCACTATTAAGAAGTTAATCAATAATATAAAGATTTACAACGTTCTTCTGGAAATGATTGACCAAGAAGTGCCTAGTTATGTGCTGCATAAGTCAAAATCTCGTTCCTTGATCCCGAAAATGTTAGGTTTTTTAGTCTTGGGAGCGCTGTTTTATGCAGGAATTCTCTTAAACATCTCCCTGCTGGAATTGCGCAATGAGGAAGAAAGCATCATCATCCTTATTTCTATGCTGATCTTGTTCCTAGTGATTAGCGTAGGAGTATATTTGGCGATCCGCCGCGCCAATCTGCCATATCTGTTTTACCGAGACAGGATCATGTTTAACGGTAATGCTATTCTTTATGCAGGAATCACTAATACTCAACCTCATCAAAACCTTTGGGATAAGATGTTTAAGACAGAATCGATCAATCTAGGAAATGATTTCAGCATCAAACATATCCCTCAAACCATGCAGATCCAGAATTATCTTCAGCAGCTGGTGCAATATGGAAGAAGGATGAGATAAACAAAAGTACGTATTTAGTTCGGTTGAAGATAGTGGCTTGGTCAAGATGGAAAATTCTGTGACCTGCAAACAAGCAAACTCATTTGCTTCGTTTGCTTGCAAATCACTGGCTTCGTAAGACACAATCAGTTGCGAGACTATGTGCTTAAACATCCACCAATCAAGCTACTTTTTACATGAAGTCTCGCTGAATTTTCCGTTGACCTGAGCGAGCAAGAAGCGAGCTCTTGCAGGTCAATGCCACTATTTTCTTTGTAGAACTAAATATGTACAAACAAAACAAGTTTTAATAAAGACAAATCCCATAACAATTCTGTCACACCAAACTTCTACAACGTATGATCCTTTCCTAAATATGATTCTACAAGCACCGATGTTAACGATAAGATCAAAGGCCCCACCAACACTCCAATGACCCCAAAGAAGGCTATTCCTCCTAAAATTCCCACTAAGATAATCACCGGATGAACTTTAGCTTTATCACCTATCAATTTTGGTCGTAGAAGATTATCTAAACTTGCTACAAAGATAAGGGAATACAAGAACAATCCTATCCCTTTCAGGATCAGAGGTGTAGAGTTCTGGAAAACACCATCCAGGAAGATGAATATGGCGGCTGGAGCCCAGACGATTCCTGTTCCAAGGTAAGGGATCAATGCTAAAAAACCCATGACTGCTCCCCAAAAGAAAGGAGAAGACACACCAAAAAGAAAGAAACCTAAAGCCCCAAACGCACCTTGAATAAAAGCTATGAGGAGATATCCATAAACAACCCCTCCTAATATTTCTTTGAGGCGCCCAACGAGATAGCTAAACTTTGCTGCAGGTATGCCTAACCATCCCTGAACATTTTTCATCAGCAATTGGCCATCTTTCAGGAAATAGAACATCGTGAAGAAGGTTACAAATAAGCTGAGGATCATCGCCGGCAAGCGGATCAGGAAGTGTGACCCTTTTTCGATAACCCAATTGGTGATGCTCCGAAGATTTTCCTTTAATGGAACACTGAATTCCGGGTCGCCAGCCAGCTCTTCAATAAAAGTACAGAACGTATTTTCGCATTCGCTAAAAAAGCCGACAGCTAACTTTTGCTTGACTGTAACAAAGAGCACATACGACTCATTCACTAAAGCTTTGACAAAGAAAAGACCCGGCACGAGCAAGACTATAAGCACAAGAAGGCATACCAACAAGGCGGAGATAGACTTGTTACATTTCTTATTGAAGAAATGATATAGTGGACTCAAGGTAAATGC
>DATDXI010000015.1:0-13264 GCA_035289385.1 Candidatus Nanoarchaeia archaeon
AGGTATTTCTGCCTCACGGCACATTACCGGAAGCCCTTGATGTTCAGCTGGGAAGCGATGGAATCGGCTAAAAATTCCCGGAAGAAGCTTGTTGAAAAAGTTCTGGAGATCAAAGCAGTGCATGGCCAGGATAATAAAAAATTACAGCAGAGATATCTGGATTCGTTTAAGGCAGCAGTCAATGATGATCTGAACACGCCGCAAGCTTTAGCCGTGATGTGGGATGTTTTGAAAGATGATGAACTGGGAAATCATGATAAGTATCTGCTATTGTTGGAGTTTGATAGAGTTTTTGGATTAGAGTTGGGCAATGTTCAGGAAGAAAAAGTTCCTGCTGCGGTGAAGAAGTTAGCAGAGGAACGCTTATTGGCAAGGAAGAAGAAAGAGTGGAAGAAGTCTGATCTCTTGCGTGATGAGATTTCTACGCTAGGATGGATCGTCGAGGATGATGAGAAGGGGTATGGGCTGAGGAGAAAGTGAAACTGTCTCCTATCCCTAAGGAATTATTGGAGAGGGCTTTGCACCTGCCCTTAGCACAGCGTGAACAGATAGTTGAGAATATCAAGAGAGCTGTTCATGAACAGAAAGAACAAGTCCTGAGCGAAGCATTTGCAAAGGGAATTCTGGACAAAAGAGAATATGAAGAGAAGTACAAGGATCATTTTTATGGAGAGCATGGCGCAGATAGTTTTATCGATTATCTCACCGTCGTCTTGGGGGATGAAGATGCTTGTTTCATAACCAATAATCACCGAGTGGTTGCCAGACGCAAAGAATTGCAGGAGCGTTTCGGCAGGAAAATAATCAGTATGGAGGAATTTTTGAAGAGATGAATTTCACTTAAACCTGCTTATCCTTACTATTTTCTCTTACTAACTCAAGTCCGAAGAGGCTTTAGGAGAGCCCCTGATGTTTATGGCCAGCCCTCTTTTTCCTTTTTTGGGATAGATACAGAACGTCATCTGTGTCTTCCATTTTCTGTTGATGGCAGAGAATATCCTGCTTAAACCCTTAAAATCCATCTCCGTAAAATGAAATACTCCCATGTCCAGATCAAAATCATACTTATTTGGTCTTCCTCTATAGAATTTGAGCGGCACTTTCCCATATAGTTTATACTCATAATTCTTTAGCTCTGTCAGCAATTCCTTCAATAACTTTTTATCCTTGAACGGCTCTAAGGGATCAAATGTCAATGTAAACGTCACCATCCTTAATTGTTACTTTATAACTTTTTATCGGTTTTTTTGCCGGACCTTTTTTTACTTTTCCCGTCCTCACATCAAAGGTAGAGCCATGCCAGGGACAGGCTACCTCAAATCCTTTCGTTTTCCCTTTACACAATGGGCCAAAGAGATGGGTGCATCTGTTGTCGATGCAATATATTTTACCTTTTATGTTGAATAAAGCAAAACTTTTGAACCCAGAAGAAACACATAATCTATCGTGAATATCGCTGAGCTTTGCTATCTTCTTCATGAAGGATGGATATTTAGCCTCTATAAAAACTTTACTACATCTATTTCTCGCCTATTTCTTTCACACTTCACAAACTCAATAATTTCTTCAGTTCTTAAAGAAGCAACTCAAATCAGCCCTTCTTCATGTAATTTTTGCAAGACCTTTTTGTAATCAAAAGCAAGCTCAAGCTTTACCGCTTCTTCATAATTAAACCAACCATAATCAACAATCTCCTCTGCTTGGATATAGATTCTTCCTCTATAAATTCCTAAAAATCTATTTAATTCCCTATCTTTCCAAACCCCTCTGGAGAATAGTTTTGTCGGTTTAAATTGAAGACCTACCTCTTCCTTAACTTCTCTTACAACAATATCTTCTGGTTTTTCGCCAGGCATTCCTCTCCCACCCGGGCATGTCCAATGATTTGGGAAAGCAGAAGTATATCCTGATCTCTTCGTCAAAAGAATTTTCTTATCCTTAATGATTAAGGCAGCTCCACAGACAACCATTAAAATATAGTGTGAAAGAATATTTAAATACCTTTCTGAAAAAAGACGTTCACTTCACAAACTCAATGATCTCTTCATACACCTGAGGATATCTGTCGATGTCCAACAAGTCCAAGTGTAAGGGATGTGTCTTGCCGGAACATTTCCCTTCGATCTTAACCATTTCTACACCATCGAGCAAGGCATTCTTTGTCAATACGGCACCGTCACCATCACCAAGATCCATCTCACAGCCAGTACCAACAATAAGCTTAAACGGAATATTGGGCAAACTTCCCCGGTTCAATTTATTCATAAATAAGCTTCCCTTATCCATATCACTACATTCCCTACTTCCTCCAGTAATCGGACAAAATTGAGAAATCTCTCCCTCAATACCTTTATGCGGCGTTCCTATGGTCAGCAAGGCTTCCACATCATCATCTCCAAAGACCTGCACATAGCGCCGAGTTACTAAGCCACCCATGCTGAAGCCAACAAGTTTTACTTTCGAGCTTCCCGTCTTATATTTGATCGTCTCAATAACTTCTTTCAGACGGACAACATACGTATCGATATTCTCACTTTTTGTCTGGACGACGATATAATTTTCCGGCTCTTCAAAAATGTCATAATAATAGCTCGCTTTGATAGAAACTGTCCCAAATTTCCCCCATAATCCTGCACCTTCTCTGGGAGAATATAACGTAATCGCGCCAGCATTTAAGATGCCATCCTTCTCCAGCTGCTGCTGAATCTTGGTAAATCCTTCCAAGCTGTATTCATACGAAGTATCTTCAGAAATGGCATGGCCATGAACAAAAACAACGGGGGGAGTATCACATTCCTTACAACAGGCATGACATTCTCCAAACAGGCAACATACTTCTTTCTGTTCCGGAAGGCTAATAGAATAATTCCCTTCAAGAACAGCAAATATCTTTTTTTCAGGGATAGACATAAGAGAATAATTGTTCCAAACACAGGAAGGCAGAACGACTTGTTCTGAAGAATTTCTTTCCAAAGTGGAGAAGTACAGCACAAACTGATCAATGACTGAGCAGGTTTCATTAGCATCGGAAGAATTGGCAAAAGTATAAGTAAAGCAGCCAGTTTCAGCACAGTAATCTTGTGATAGATTCTCTAGAAGCAGGACTTTCGTCATCAATTCTATGCTCTGATTTTGCTGAAGTTGAACATAGGCTTCTTCAGTATTATTTTTCAACTGGAGAGCAGCAGGATGATCACTAATATTTAACTCATCTATCATCTGATTGAATGAAAGAACAACATCATCCATCTCTGGGCTGGAGACGATAAAGCTGTTGGCCGTAAGGATAACAGAAGAAATATCTTGGAAAGTATCAATAATCATATTGTAATCTTCTATCTCCTGCTGGATGGCTGTCAAGGAACTGTTGGCAAGATCTTCCGCTTCATCAAGCAATGATTTACTTAATGTAAAGTCAAGCAAGCCTCTTTTTTGCTCGGAAATATACGTTTCCTGGACGGCAAGAAGCTCGTCGATGCCTTCAACTGTTTCCATTAAAAAAACAACAGAACGGTTGTACATAGCTATCGTTTGCACTGCTGTCTTTACTTTGCCGATCCGCTCCTGGATGAGGAGGTATTCCTGCTCCAATTGGCGAAGATCCTCCTTTCCCTGCTCGTTAGGCTCATAAAACACCGTGATCAGCTTATCCCTCACATTATCATTCCCGGAGGTATGGCAAAGCTGGGTGGGGATACTTTTACAGACGAGATGAACACGATATAAGCTATAGCCCTGCCCTTCTGGAGAGGTGATGGGAACATCTTGCTGAAAGGGAATAGTGGGAGTAAGATTAAAATACTCTTCTGCTAAAACCTTTCCTGAACTAAGATCTTCAACCTTTGCTATGCAAAACGCTGAACAGAAGGGATTAGTGGTTACCGTAGATCTGAAGTGAAGAGCTGCCTCATCACCATGCTTTATGTTTATGTTTTCGGAATCAACTTCCAGTCTGATGCTAAGATCATTTCCCAGCAAGACATTGAGGTATAAGAGACTCTTTGTTCCCGCGAGAGCAATAAATACTACCAGAACTATAACCGCAATGATGATGAATCTTCTCTTTTTGCGATGGTGGTGTGAATGGAGTGAATGTTCTGGATGTTCTGGATGTTCTTTTTCATGATCAAGGGGATGATCTTTTTTATTGTCTATCTCCAACTCTTTTTTTCTATGGTGTTCTTTACCTTGATCTTTAGAAGCTTCTCCTTCCTCTTCCCTCTTTTTTCGGCTCATAGGGCAAAGAAATACTCCTCAGCTAATAAATGTTATTTTCGTATTCATGGAAGAATTTTACCTATGAAAAGAAAGCCATCGATATCTCCACATCGTCTTCCGCTCAATAAGCCATTTTAATAATGCTGGAAGCAAGCCGGAAACAACAAGCTCTTTGTACATAAATAAGCCATCATATTTCCCTAAGCTGATGACCATAGGCTTTTGGCTGGGAGAATAAGCATGAAGAGGTTTCTTCTGCTCAAGACAAAAAATATTCCTAACAACAGCCGCAGCCTGCTTTTCCGCTGCCTGAGCTGTTTTTTCTTCCGCAACATCATTCACATCACCAGCTGCAAAGATATGTTTTCTTCCCGCTACCTGCAGAAATTCGTTGACGCAGAGAAATTTCCGCTCATTGATCTGAGTGGAGCAAATCCCTAAATGTTCATAATTAGGCATGATCCCGGTACAAAGAAAAGCAATGTCACAGCTTAATGCTTTCTTGGTATCCGTTTGATATTTTCCATTGCTTTCCACGACACGCTTATCAAAGAGAATGGTAACACCTCTTTTCTCTAAGAACGATCGTGAATATGCCCTGGCTTTAGCAGGAGTTCTTTCCATAAGCTCTTTCCTGGCATGGACAATCTTCACTTTCTTATCAGGAAAAGCACAGATGATTTCAGCAGCCAGTTCCACTCCTACTATTCCTCCGCCGATGATAAGAATATGCTCAGCTTTGCTTAATTTCCTTGCAGAATAGCGTAGCTCTTGAGCCCGAGAAGCAATGACTAGATTCTTCTCTTTGATAGGGCTAGCATATCTCGATCCAGAAGCAATAAGGAGGTAATCAAAAGGATATTTCTTCTTGCCAACAAAAACAACATCCTCTTCTATTTTGGAAACGCTTCCTTTGACAATCTGAGCATGATGTAGGTAGTGGGAATGTTGGACTTGAATAGCATTTGCTAACGAATGGTTCACTAACGTCTTTAAGATAGAAGGAGTGAATTCAAAATAATCTTTCTCATCGATAAGGGTAACAGCAAAATGCTTCTCAAGCTTCTTCACTGCAAAACTTCCGGCAAATCCTCCACCGATAATAACAATCCTTCTCCTCTCTGGATTATTTCTCTTCTCCTGACTATTTTTAATCTCTTTTCTCTGTTTCATCTAGTGATCCTCAGGAAAATTTTCTTATCTTTATCATTCGACGATAGGCTGCACGTCCTGCCCAAAGATCTTGCTGCTCTCTTTACAATAGGCAGCAATACTTTCCTTGAACCAGGGATGATTTGCCTTCTGGATCTTTCCAATTAGATAATAACCTATTGCCATCATCGCAGCATAATCGGCTGTAGGGGGAAGAGGGATAGCCAGGCGATGCTTTCCCCACTGAGTATTATCATAGCCAAAGCTTATGAACAATTCATCTGGTCGAGAAACAACAGTCGTAGCATGCTTCATAAATTCAGGAGTAGAGATAGTATAAGCTATCTTCCTGCCAAATAGTTCCACAAACTTCTTGTCCAGCATCTCTTTTATCTCCAGAAATTGAGGGGGGATTATTACGCAGAACGCGCCATAACTGCTAAAGTCCGGCAAAGCGATGGAATCAATAGTTGTGGTGATAAAGTCAAGGATCTTTTTAGGATCTTCTCGTGTTTTTGCCAGGATCATAGACATATACGTTGAAACGTTATAGGTATAGGGCTCTCTATTTTTGGGAAAGACAAGAATCTGTTTTGGAGAAAGAGATCTTGCTGCTATTGAGTTTGGATTATTGGTCAGTAAATAGAAGGGCTTATCCCATTGTTGGACATTCTTCGCAATACCTGGAGCATGTTTTCCCCCTGATGCTGAAATCAAGATAACACCGTCGATATCTTTGATCTTTTCTAATTTCTCAACATAAGAGGATTCATCGGCAAAGACCGCATCACAATCATGAAAGAGAATTTTTCCAGTAGCAGCGGCATTGCCAGAACCGATGACTAACGGTCGCTTATAAGAAGGAAAATGAGAGGAGGGTAGTTTCTGTGCAGACAGCGCCTCGAGTGAAGCTACCACACAAACATCGAGATCAGGCAGATCGGTAATCGTAAACGTCTGCATAATAGGTACATGATCCGTTCCTAAAGAGGTTTTCTGTTTCAATCAACACCCCCTTAAAACAGCTGCCAGAATGAATGCTCGCATGAATGCTCGTATGAATGTTTGGTTCATGAGAGGACCGCCTTTATTCTCTTAACAATACTCTGGGGGTCAAGATGCTGGTGAGGAATATGCTCCCAAATCCCGCCTTGCCCGGGACGGACAGCAGCGAGATGCAAGAACCTAGGCGTTAACCCTTTCTGCAGTAATGCTTTTGCATACCTATTACCAAAACCGGATTTTTCATTCTGAGATTCTACGAAAACAACGAGAGAAGAAGAGCCTACTTTCTTCAGCATCTCTTCGTCTATTGATGTTAATGTAGGAGTGTTAACCAGCCCAACATTAAATCCTTGTTCTCGCAGCTGTTCAACAGCATCAAGACATCGGTACAGCATCTCACCATAGGTCACGATGTATCCCTCTTTTCCTTCCCGGATAAGGTCAGCTTTGCCAGGAACAAACGTGTATTTTTCAAATAGTTTCTTCCCTTTTTTATCCAAGATAAAAGGAGTATCTGATCTTGTAGAGATGATAAAACGCAACCCTTCATCAGAATAGATCTTTTTGACGATAGCTTCCATCTGCAAGGCATCGGCAGGAAAATACATCTTGATCGTACTTTCTTCAGGAAGATGACAATCGATAAAGCTGAGGTTGATGCCATAATGACAAGTATTGTCAGCGATCCAATCGATGCCAGCATGAGAAAAATGACAGAGGACATTCCTCTTATTCAGCGCTGCCATCTGGATCTCGGAAATGATCATCTCGCTGCCAAAGACACTAAACGTAGCAAACACACCCTGGCAGTCTTTTTTTGACCCAAATCCTGCTGCCCGCAAAAATAAGCCACGCTCCATGACTCCGCCTGAAACATAATTCTCTGGAAACTGCTCTTGAACTGCAGCAATACCGGTCGATCCGCCGAGATCAGCGCTGTACACATGAATCTTTTTTCTTCCGCTGCTTCCCGCTTTTTTCATCATTTCTGCAAGAGTACTGCCAAATGTTTTCCTGCATGACCCCCATTCTGAAGAGCTGCCACGATAAGATTGGGGATCAGCAGCCTTGACAGGATCAGAAACTTTTTCTGCCGATAAAATAATCTTGGCAGCTTGGAGATATCCTCTTTGTTGTAAGTATTCTGCAGCTACTCCTGCTGGAACAGCATCATGAGCTTTTATCTGACCGGCAATCTCCGGTATTCCATGTGCTATTTCCCGGCGATGGACGATGGCAACTGGGCCATGACCATCAAGCAATGCTGTTCGTATCACTGCATAGAGCTGATCTAAATCCTCATCCTTGGTGGTGGATATTGCTGTTACTTTTAGACCATGACCACTTAAGGTCTTCGCGATGTCAAAGCCTGGAAGATAGGTATGTGGATGACCTTCGATAGTAACATTGTTATCATCAATAATGAGAACTACAGGAAGCTTGGCAGCAACAGCCTGACGAGCCGCTTCAGCATCATTCCCTTCTTGTTGAGACCCATCGCTGCCAAAGAGAATTACTTTCTGCTGTGTTCTCTCGGCAAGACCATTGACATCTCCCCAAAGATGACCAAGCCTTCCTGATGAAAAATCAATCCCTTTCTTTTGATCAAGTTCAGGATGTCCAGGTAATCCGGAAAGGTATTCACGGTAATGAAGCAAGTCATCAAGCTTCATACCTTTCTTATGATCTAAGGCGGCAAATAAGTATTGTAACGCTACTCGATGCCCAGCTTCATCGAATAAGACGGGATAAATGCTGGAAGAGCCTTTCATGAACGCTCTGACGATGAGCGCTTCTGGAACGATGTCATACGCTCCTCCAGTATGACCAGAGACCCCTTTAGCGGAAGCTAGTCCGGTAAAGAAAACGATGATATCTCTGCATATATGGATATTCTCCTTCAGCTGCTGTTTCTGCTGTGGAGAAAGTATTTTGGAGGATAAACTGAAAGTTAAATCTCGATAATTGCTTAATGGAATAGGAAATGACACCATCTCGATCTAGACCTCGTGAATCTCTGCCTGCCAGATATTCTTAGAGAGAATCATAGCCCAGCAGTTTAAAAAGATTGTGTTTGAGAAAACTGGTAAAAAAAGTACCAAACAAGTACGGAAAGATAAAAAGATAAAAAAAATAAAGAATTACTGTATCGTTGCTGTTCCCCTTACACCATAACCGATCGTCCAGAACTGGTATACTCCTGGCTCTTTAAACACATGGGTATAAGAAGCTCCTGGCTCAGTAAGATCGCTGTTCTCAAATTTCCTGCTGCCGTCTTTCACAAAAGTCATGGAGAACGTTTTTGCGTCATCATTCACAAATACGACTTCCTGCCCGACACTTGCAGTAAATTCGCTGGGGTCAAACCCTTGCTTCCCTAATACATGGACTTCTACTGCCGCTCCATTTGGTCGAGGGAGGATAGATGGACCATCATCACTATCCTCTTCTCCTAAAACAGGAGGAGAGCTTGGCTGTGCTCTTTCTTCTACCGCTGCTTCCGGAGCTGATGTGCATCCTAAAAGAAAGGCTAGAACACTCATGATTATCAATACTTGTTTTATCATTATCGCACCTCTTTTGTTATTTAACTTTTGTTATTTTTAATGGTTAAAAGTGGTTGCCCACTAATCATACAAACCTAAACTCGCACTCAAAAAAAAAGGAAATAGAAAAGGAAAGATTATTTCTTTCCCATAATCCTGAACATGGTCGTTCCACATTTAGGGCATTTTCCTTTCATCGCTTTTCTGACTGTGCCCCCTTTACCCTTCATGGTAACTTCCTTACCATCTTTCATCTGCTGTTTAGCTTTACACTTGACACAATATGCTTCAACCATTTTACCTCTCCTCCACTTTTTTTTTCAAGAACGCAATGGACCTTAATACTCCCTTTGATCTTGATTTAAAGCTATAATACCGTTTTCGCTTTTAAAGTTTTCGAAGGAAGAGAGGCGTTCTGAAGCAACTTGAAAGTAACACTTGCTCTATCTTTTAATACCTCATGATAAGAAAAAAGGGACTTAATACGGCAAGAAATTAGGAACATCAAACAACCTTGTATTCCCCTACACTTTCAATCTCTTTCTTCAATCCCTTCATATCGGCAGTGGCGTCATGCTCCACAACAAGCTTGCCGCTCTTAAAATCCAGGCTTGCAGAATGCACTCCTTTCGTTTCAGAACAGACATCTTCAATCAGCATCTTGCAAGATGTGCAATGGGTTCCCTGAACGGTAAAAGTTGTTTTCATCAGATCACCTCAAATGTTCCTGGCCCGGCCATACCCATAGAACAACTGAACGTGATTCTTCCGGCTTGAGTGGGAGTAAAGGTTACACTAGTTATCCTATCACTAAGAAGCCGTTCTGAAATTCCAAGGGCAGGAGCAGCGATAACTTTAGCGCATCCCGTTGCCTTCCTGCCATCGATATTCCATTGCACAGGAACTCCTTTCTGCAGCTGAAATGAATCAGGATAGTAATCTAAGCCACGGACTTCCATATTGATCGTTTGAATTTGGCCATCAATAACATCTGCTGCAGGGCCGTCCAATGCTGCGCTATTGCTGTCTCCTAACTGGATAAGGGTCAAACCGCTAGGCATAGCTAAGGCACCCAAGATGATGACCAAGACAGCGGAAAAGGTGGTGAAATAGCGCTGAGCATTTCCTTTGGCAAAACTGGTGAAAGCGCCGATACCTGCTAATGCGGGCAAGGTTCCTAATGAAAAAGCTAACATCGTCAAAGCGCCGGTAACCATATTTCCTGTTCCCAAGACGTACAACTGTAAGGCTTGAGTGAAGCCACAGGGCAAGAAAAATGTCGATCCGCCAAAGAGGAAAGATGATAGCCTGCTCGGCTCAGATTGTTCACCATTGCTAGATGCATCATAAATCCTATGGGCGATAAACTTGGGCATCTTCACCTGGATCTTATTTAACCAAGGGAAAATCTGTAAAAGTTGCATACCGATGATGATCATCAAGACACCGGCAAGAATAGTAATCATCCCATTTACTTGAGAGGAAATGCTGATGACTGATCCTAAGGCGCCGATAGCCCCTCCCAACACAGTGTACGAGATTATTCTTCCAACGTTAAAAGAGAGGTGATGTTTGAACTTCTGCGCTCCGGTAAGGTTAGGATGCGCCTCATTATATTTCTGAGAAATAGCCAGGAGTAACCCACCAGCGACGGCTAAACACGTGGAGGTAGCTGCCACCAAGCCGATCAGGAAGACAAAGCCATAACTCATATTATCCGTAACGCCTATCCCTTTCGGCAAGATATCAAATTGGCGCAAGAGAAGGTAGGCTCCAACCAGGGCAATAAAGACGGCACCGATCTCTTTGTATTTTGAGGAATTGGCAACGATGAAAGGTGTTTTTAGAACATGCTCAGGGGAGGCATTGCTAGAGGAAACTGAGGGAAGTTCAGAAAGCGAATACCCCTTCTCGGCAACCGCTGCCTGAAGTTGGTCCAGCTGAACCGCATCATCGCAATGGACAATAGCTTTCTCTTTTGCCCTACTGACTTGAACATTATGGACGCCGGGCACCTTTTTCAGACCGCGCTCAATAAGCACTTCACAGCTCGAGCAGGTCATCCCGGAAACTTGAAGATCTACTTTTTTCATGTTGTCACCTTTGTTGATTTTATTCTTTTAGGAGTGGAAGATTATAATCTTTTCCCTTTCAGCAGCAAAGCATTTGTTACAACGCTTACGGAACTCAGAGCCATCGCTCCCCCGGCAAGGATAGGGCTTAACATCCAGCCCGTCCAGGAGTAAAATACTCCAGCAGCAATAGGAATACCTAAAATGTTGTAGATGAGCGCCCAAAACATATTCTGCCGGATCTTGCTCATGGTCAATCTACTCAGCTTGATCGCCCGAGCGACATCCAGAAGATTATTTTTCATCAAGACAATATTTCCCGATTCCATGGCTACGTCCGTTCCTGAACCCATGGCTATCCCTATATCCGCCTGAGCTAAGGCCGGAGCATCGTTGATGCCATCCCCCACCATGGCTACCTTTCCCCTTTTCTGCAGATTCTTGACGTGAGTTGCTTTTTCATCCGGAGCAACTTCAGCAAAGAAATCTTTGATGCCTACTATTTTGGCGATCGCCGCAGCCGTCCGTGAATTATCACCAGTGATGAGATATGTTCTGATCCCTAACTGCTGCAAGCGTTGTATCGCTTCAGGAGAATCTTCTTTTATTTCGTCAGCAACGGCAATCAGGCCGAGAAGTTTCTTGTTCTCGGCAAGGATCATGACTGTCTTGCCTTCATCTTCTAACCGTTCAATGGACGCAGAGGCTTTTCCCAGAGAGATTCCTCTTTCTTTCATCAACTTGCGATTTCCTAAGAAATAGGTTTTCTGGCCAAGATTCCCTTTTACTCCTCTGCCAACAAGCGCCTGGAATCCTGTTGTTTTCCGGAGGTGATGTTTTTCTTCCTTCGCTTTAGCTACGATCGCTTCCGCCAAAGGATGCTCAGAACTATTTTCCAGGCTTCCCGCAACTTCTAATACCCTCTGCTCTCCAGTCCTGTTCAAGGGAACAAGATCAGTCACTTCCGGCTTGCCTTTGGTGATCGTGCCTGTCTTATCAAAAATGATCGAGCGAAGGCTATGAGCAGTTTCCAATGCATCTCCGCCTTTGATAAGAATGCCGTGCTGCGCTCCTTTTCCCGTGCCCACCATGATAGCAGTTGGTGTGGCTAATCCTAAGGCGCAAGGGCAGGCAATGACCAGAACGGCAACAGCAGCGATGAGCGCAAACTCGTTCGTCTGGCCAAGCAAGAAGTACCAGATAATATAAGTAAGAATCGCTAGAACGATGACGATAGGAACAAAATATGCCGAGACATTATCAGCAAATCTCTGAATTGGCGCTTTTTTAGCCTGAGCATCTTCGATCAATCGGATAATTCGAGATAATACTGTCTCGCTTCCCACCTTTGTTGCTTTCATGGTAAATGATCCCTGTTTGTTGATCGTAGAGCCGATGACACTATCACCTTTCTTTTTCTCCACAGGGATACTTTCTCCTGTCACCATACTTTCATCGATGGCTGAATAGCCGCTGACGATGATCCCATCGGTAGGAATTTTTTCCCCGGGCTTTACGACGATACTATCTCCTATCTGCACTTGATCGATAGGAATTTTTACTTCTTTGCCTTTTCTGATGACGGTAGCAGTTTTCGCCCCGATCTGCATCAATTTCTTGATGGCTTCACTCGTCCTTCCTTTTGCTCTGGCTTCCAGATACTTTCCTAGAAGCACTAAGGTGATGAGTACGGCAGATATCTCAAAATATTGGTGCGCATCAGGAGAGAAGAGGATAGCATACAAGGAATAAAAGTACGCTGCGCTCGTCCCTATAGCAATCAGAGAGTCCATATTGGCGCTTTTGTTTTTTAAGGCAGACCACGTCCCTTGGTAAAAGGGCCAGCCGATCCAGAATTGGATGGGAGTAGCAAGAAGCCAGATAAAATATTCTCGAAAGGGAACATCCATAAAAACCATGGCCAGGAGAAGAGCGGGAAAGGAAAGCGCTGCGCTGAGGATGACTTTTCCCTGCAAGTGACGAAGCTCTTTCTTTTGCAGAAGAGCTTCTTTCTGATAATTCTCTTCTTTCCAGACTACAGCATCATACCCTTTCTTTTGGATGGCAGCAATCAGGCTTTTTTCAGGCGCTGTTGCTTCATCGTGTTCGACAGTCGCGCGCTCTGTCCCATAATTGACGACGGCAGATGTTACACCGGGAACTTTCTGCAAGGCTCGGGTAAGGATAGTAGAGCAGCTGGCACAGTGCATGCCTTTCACTTTAAGTGTTGTTTTCATGGTTTAACCCCCTTGGTGATCACTGAAAAAAGAA
>DATDXI010000016.1:0-13603 GCA_035289385.1 Candidatus Nanoarchaeia archaeon
GAAAAGTTGGAATATCGAGGCTATGATTCCGCTGGCATCGTCGTAGAACATAACCATGAATTAAACGTTTATAAGACGAAAGGCAGAGTCAGCAATCTCCATCAGGTCACTCTTCCCGGAACAAAAGGGATCGGGCATACCCGATGGAGTACGCATGGAGCGCCTTCCGACAAAAACGCTCATCCTTTCTTAGACTGGAAAAAACAATTTGCCATCGTCCACAACGGAATCATTGAAAATCATCTGGAATTAAAAGAAGAGTTAAGAAAAAAAGGGATAAAATTTTCATCAGAAACGGATTCGGAAGTTATTGCTCACCTCCTTTCCCTTCATTACCAGGGAGATTTTCTGGAAGCAGTACGGCAAACCATCCAAAAATTACAGGGAGCATATGCTTTTTGCGTCATTAAACAGGATACCAGAGAGATGATCGGAGCAAGAAACGGCAGCCCCTTAGTTGTCGGCCTGGGAAAAGGAGAGCAGTTTTTAGCATCGGACGTTTCCGCATTAATTGAACATACCAAGGACGTCATCTACCTCAATGATTTTGAGATTGCCCACATTACCCCAGAGAAGGTTACTGTATTCGATTTTCAAGGAGAATTGTGTGAGCAAAAGATCAGCAGAATCAATTGGGACGTAGAGCAAGCGCAAAAAGGGGGGTATAAGCATTTCATGCTGAAAGAGATTGTGGAGCAGCCCCAGGTTATTGAAGATTCGTTGTCCATAAAGTTTACCATGGAAAAGCCGGAAAGAATCATCATCCTTGCCTGTGGCACGGCTCATTATGCTGGTTTCTTAGGGAAATACCTTATCGAAAAGATTGCCAGGATTCCGGTAGTGAATGCTATCGCTTCTGAATTCAGATATTCTGATCCATTAGTTGACGAGAAAGATCTGGTCATTGCCATCTCCCAATCGGGAGAAACTGCCGACACCTTGGCAGCGATGAGATTAGCAAAGAAGAAAGGAGCTTTGACATTAGGGCTAATTAATGTTGTTGATTCGACGATCGCCAGGGAAGTGCAGAATATCGTGTATACACGAGCCGGGCCAGAGATTGGTGTAGCATCGACAAAAGCATTCATGTCTCAGCTGATCACCTTATATGTTCTCGCCCATCATCTTGCCGGAAAGCCATTCGCCCATCAGCAGATCAGCCAGAAGATCCGAGGATTGCTGGAAGGAGATGCGGCAATGGGGGAGATCAGAGAATTAGCCAGAAAATATTATCAGTTTCATGATTTTCTTTACATCGGAAGAAATACCAATTTCCCGCTAGCGTTAGAAGGGGCGCTGAAATTGAAAGAAATATCTTACATCCATGCTGAAGCGTATCCTGCTGGTGAATTAAAGCATGGGCCGATCGCCTTAGTATCAGAAGAAACTCCTACTCTTGTTATCTGCCCGCAGGATGAGGTGTATGACAAAACGTTAAGCAATATTGAAGAGATCAAAGCAAGAAATGGAAAAGTGATTGCTATCGCTACGGAAGGTGATGAGAAGGTACGGAAGATATGTGATGATGTCATCTTCGTCCCAAAAGTAGATGCGCTGCTCTATCCCATCATCTGCACCATACCTTTACAGCTGTTTGCGTATCACATTGCAGATCTACGGGAGTGTGACATCGACAAGCCTAGGAATTTAGCGAAGAGCGTGACGGTGGAGTAGAAATTATAAATGATGTAGCCTATATACCTAATAATGCTTTTAACCCTTCACCAGGTATCTTTTTTGGGGGTGCTATCCTTTTTAGTTCAAATCTTTTTCGCCCATACAACGCCAGTCCTCCCAGTATTCCAGGTTTACCAAAGCTTCCAACATAGTTCCATCGTTCAGGATCATACCTCGCCTCATACCGCAGAACAAAATGAAAATCAGATAGAGGTAATATTTTGGGAGGAGGCATGGGCTGCAATGCCAAGTCTTCATCAAGTTCAGAAGGAGTACTGTCAGGAAATGCTCTTCGGTCGTATGCTATTCTTGCTTCGGAGAACTTCCCTTCGATAGACGTGGGAACTGCCCCTAACTGATGCATCGTCCCTCGAAGGACGCCAGAAGAAAGTTGTGACATCTGATCGGGACTCTGCTCTATTAAAAAATAATAATACCCTTCTCGTAATCGCTTATCATAGACAGTACCCAGAAAAGAGATGTCTCCTCTTCCATCTCTCAACACTTGTTGGTAGAGAAAGAAAGCATGATCTAACGTCAGACTACTTCTTGACCGATTAAGAAATTCACCTAAAAGATCTTGCATCATAATCATAATGATAATAATGGGAATATAAATGTAATGATACTAAAATAAGTGATACTAAGAGGGGTGATATTCAAAAATAGGTCTTTATCACCATAATCCATATAAAGCATTTGTCCTCTAAAAAAAAGTATGAAATATGCCCATCTTGCTGACCTTCATCTGGGATCATGGAGAGATGAAAAGATGCGTGACCTCTCCACTAAAGCATTTCTGACAGCGATTGATGAGTGCATCCAGCACCGTGTAGATTTTATCCTCTTTGCCGGAGACTTATTCAATACCTCGTTGCCTTCGTTAGACACATTAAAGATTGTCACCAAAAAGATGAAAGAATTGCTGGATAAAAATATCCCACTATATGTCATCGCAGGCAGCCATGACTTTTCTCCATCTGGAAAGACGATGATCGATGTCCTGCAAAATGCCGGATTATTGATGAATGTCTGCAAGGGAACGATCGACCAAGAGACAGGACAGCTGCACCTGCAATTTACTATCGACAAGAAAACAAACGTTAAAATAACAGGGATTCTCGGCAGAAAAGGCCTGCTGGACAAGACGTATTATCAAAATCTTCATCTGCAACATCTAGAGGAAGAGAAAGGATACAAAATTTTTATGTTCCATACTACGTTGACAGAACTGAAGCCAAAACATCTGGAGATGCTAGAGTCACAGCCGGCTTCCTTTCTGCCGAAGAGATTTAATTATTATGCCGGAGGACATATCCATCATCCCACATTGCTGAATCTAGAGGAGTATGGGCCGTTAACGTATACAGGGGCATTATTTCCTAACAATTTTGCCGAGCTGGAGAAGTACAGTTATGGGGGGTATTACCTTATCGATGTCGACGAGAATAATTTCGTTGAAGACGAACAAGGAAAGATGCCGCTCCAGACAATAATATGGCAGCCACTGGAAATGATACAGCATCAGAAGATCATCTTGAACTGTCAAAACAAAACACCTCTGCAAGTTCAGGAAGAGATCCTTCATGATGTTCATGGCAAAGACCTCCAGGATACGATCATCACCATCAGGCTGTATGGAAAACTTCTGAAAGGAAGAACCTCGGACATTGATTTTACGTCCATCTTTGAACAGCTGTATCGGCAGAATGCCTACATTATCATGAAAAATACCGTCGATCTGACGTCAGAAGAATTTTCGGAGATCAAAGCAGCGAGCTCCAATCCTGAGACGATCGAAGAAGATACCATCAAGGAACATCTCCAGCAGCTCAAGCTCTTTGACAAAGAAACAGAATTCCAGCTGACAAAAAGCTTATTGCAGGCATTCAATACGGCGAAGAAAGAAGGTGAAACTATCACGGATTTCAACCAAAGAGTTCTTGAAGAAGCCCATAAGCTCCTGAACATTTAACTTTTTTCAAGAGAATCATGATACAACGATCGAAAGAAGCAATCAGAAGGGGAATAGTATTATATATTTCTGGAACAGGAGTTTATGGTTTAGGAATAGCTCTCTGCAGATCGCTTCCTTATCTTCAAAAGATTCTTTCTGGGACCACACAGCAAACACTATTGTACTTCTATTGGAGCTTTCTCATCATCAGCCCATTCTATTACTTCTTCTTTTCTACAAGATATAGCACGAGCAGGCCTTACTTTGTTGTCTGTGCATTGAAGAAAATATTCTGGCACATAGCACGAGGAGAATTTTGGAAGAGGATCAGACAAAGAGAAGTGCATCATCCAGAAACTCTTCAAAATGGTGGAATTCTTCAGAATAATACCTTTCTCGAGAAAGAAGAAAAGACCGCGCTCTTATTTATGGGAGTAAAATTTTTTTTTCTGCCGTTGATGGTCAATTTCTTTATCAATAATTTTAACAGCCTGCTTCAGTTCAAGAAATCTTTTATCACAATAATCTTATCACTTGGCTCGGGAGGATTTTTAGAAGGATCTACTTTTCCATGGTATTCTGCGCTGCTTACCTTAGCCTTTACCATCGACACGTTTGTCTTCGCTGTGGGATATACCTTTGAATCACGCTCACTTAGGAATACCGTTAGATCTGTCGAGCCTACTCTTCTTGGCTGGGCAGTTGCCTTAATCTGCTATCCGCCTTTCAATTCTCTCGTCGGAAAATATGTCCCTTGGGGTGCCAATGACCATGTTCTGTTCTGGAATGAGGGAATAACCTCAATATTCCGATTCGTTTTGATAGCACTTCTCTTGATATATGTAGCAGCGACGCTGGCCTTGGGGATGCGCTCTTCTAATCTGACGAACAGAGGTATTGTCTGTACATTTCCTTATTCTCTCGTTCGACATCCGGCGTACATCAGCAAAAATCTTATCTGGTGGCTGACCTTGCTTCCTGTCATCAACTGGAAATTTGCATTAGGGATGGCATTCTGGACGATAATTTATGGTCTCCGAGCAATAACGGAAGAGAAACATCTCTCCCAAGATCAAGATTATGTGGAATACAAGAAAAAAGTGAAGTGGATGTTTATCCCTTATGTTATTTGAGGGAAGGGTGGTGAAGGAACGGCAGCAAAACAACAGCATCAACTCTCCTCTTGAGTTCTGAAGGAAGGGAAACAGCAGCATAGACAGTTTCAAATGCCTCATAGATTCTTCTGGCAAACTCTTCATCAAGCTGTTCATGACTTCCACGATAAAACAAGCGTATTTTCAATTCCCCTTGCAAACATTCTACCCGAGGAGCAGATAAACGATCTTCATATGCAAATTGACCAAGATAAACAGACAGCTGGGCTACGTCCTGAATATCAAGGCCAAGCGGGCTTCTGCAGTTTAATGCCATATAAAATCCTGTTTGTCGAGGAGATCTATCTGCAGCCATTAGCCCTCCCAAAGAAGCCTCTTTCTTATCAACAGTTAATTCAAGAGGATGAGTATATCCTAACAACGTTTCAAGATACTTCCGCCCGGTCCAGCCATGCTGTTCTCGAACTTCTAAAGGAAGGCTGGCAACTTGGTCAACGAGAGCTTGGTCTGTCTGCCGATGATAGGAGATGGTGCAGGTCGCTCCTTGGTCCAAGACATAGACTTTCACCCTATGTTGATCTTGTTCAGCAAACGCTGTCAGCTGATCTTTTAACTGATCTTCTAATGGACTCCACTCTCTCTGCGAAGTTCTGAATGATGCAAGTGCTTTAGTAATCCAATCAGGCAAGGGCATGGTATTTCTCTGACATCAGAATCACGGCTTCTTTATTACTAAATGTCTGTTTCAATAGAGATATATAAATGTTACTTCAATAAGTACATATTTAGTTCCATAAGGAAAAATAGTGGCAGATCGTAAAATCCAGCCTGACTTTATGTGTAAAGCAATGATTCAGTATTAATTTTAAGCTGAAAGTCAGGCAACTAATTTTGTCTTACGAAGCTCTTAATGGATTTTACCTCTTGACCTTGCCACTATTTTAACAGAACTAAATACGTACTTCAATAATTTTAAAAAACTAAAGCAAAAAAATAAAAGGGAACTAAATTAAAAGAAATAGAATAATCAATCTTTTCGGCGATAGAAGTAAGCTCCTACTCCTGCAACAATCACGACGGTCATGACCACAATCCATAACAAGCTCTGATCGACTAGCACTTGCCCTAAGCCGCTAAATGCTTGTCCAGCCAAGGCTGATTTGCCTTTGGCATCTGCTGCTGTATCATCAGCTCCTGAACCAAAGTTCGCCTGCACAGCTGCCGCTTCTTCTGCAGTTGCTGCAGAATCAGCACTTCCACCATTGCTGTTTCCAGCAGTCTCTGAATCATCAGCTGCAGCAGGAGTTTCTTCTGGGACACTCTCTTCCACAACATCCTTCACACATCCGCTTCCTACTTTAGTGTAGCCCCGGCTGCAACTGCCGCCGCCGCTGCCTCCGGATGATGAACTGGATGAACTAGAGCTTGATGACACTGCAGCTACGGTGCTGCCAGTAATACTTGGACTTGTTCCCGAGAAGTGAGGGAGTCTCACCCAGATCCGATTGTTAGAGGTATTGATAAAACAGGGACGGGTATAATTTATTACTGTTTGATCAGTTCCACACACCGAAGAGTTTAGGAGGTAGCCCCATTCTGCCTGCCGCGCAGCATAATGGGAGAAGTTTCCTGCCAAGGCAGAAGCATCTGATCCGTTAGTGCTAGTATTCCAGATGACATTCCAATCGTCATCATATAAAATAGAGATATTCATCGTCACCTGCCCAGAATCATCTAAGCCCGTTCCAGCAGTTTCCGCGTAGGGTAAGGAAATCAATACGAAGTCATAGATACTTGGCCCACCAGAGCCGAAACGCATTGCCGCGCTAAACCCGCTGGAGGTGTCTGTCGTCGTAGAATCATCAAATAATGCATCCGGAGGACCAGAAGCTAGCATATCCACATTGACATAATGGACCATGATGCCTGAAGATAATAACCCCATGCGGAAACTAAGCTTTCCCCCACCCAAGATAGCGCTCATGGGGTTGAACCCATCTTCCTCACCAAAAGCCTGGCCGCTCTCGCTGCTTCCCACGTAACAGGCACTATTAGGGGCAGGTAAATCGCAGCTGGAATTTGATTTCAACAAGGCAATTTTCAATCCGCTCAACGCAGCACCATCGACATCCCCTGGGTTAAATGAAGTAACATTGATCCGCTGTCTCGTTTGGAGATCAGCCACCGTATATGTTTTCTTCTTTGGGGCAAAATCTCCTGCTCCGCCACTCAAGAAGACGTTCATCTCTTTGATCCCTGTAGCATTCAACAGAGGTACGGAGAAATTGGAAACAGAGCCTTGCTCAATATCAAGCATCCAAGTAAATTCTATAGCCTGATAAGAGGAATAATCTACCGTTACTTCAATATGCCCATTAATATTCTCCATCGTACTATTGCTCGCATTGACGATTGTAAACACCTGTTTAGCAGTAGAAACATTAGCATTGCTAGGACCTAATGTATCCATAGTAATATTCCCCGCAGTTCCCAGCAGAGGATACAATGAAGTAAAATTAAAGCTATTTAAGCCTGAACCGACACTGCTGATATTCCTGAAGCCACCGATGCGAGTGCTTCCATTCCTAGCCGTGGCAAATAAGAGAATTAATGATGTCTCCGCGGGAGTGGAAGGAAGGCTGATATTATAGAATCCACTGGTGAGATTATAAACATCGCTTCCTCCTATCGCACTGCTGAGATTGAAAGGCAGATCTCCAAACTCCAAATGGACCATG
Source organism: Candidatus Nanoarchaeia archaeon (assembly GCA_035289385.1). Lineage (GTDB taxonomy): Archaea > Nanobdellota > Nanobdellia > Woesearchaeales > GW2011-AR9 > JACOZM01. The sequence goes on from DATDXI010000016.1 coordinate 7,488, forward strand.
TTTCCTGGCTCTAAGAGATAAGGCACGACATTAAACTCATCCCAGCCATTTATCCCACTATAATTCAAATATCCCGTAACTTGAACCAGGTTTGTGGTGGTATTAAACCGATAATGAAGAGTGCGGGTGGTTACATTATAGAGAGAGAGGGGATTGATAGTGTATGATGATGCTGATGAGAAGTTATTCCAATTAAAGCTTACCGGCATGCTGGCATCAGGGTAAATAAGAATGGAATAATTCCTATCTCGAGGAAGAATGATGCTGGAAAAATTCACCAGACTGTCAAAATTAGAAGCTACTGGATAGCCTAGTTTCTGGTCTTTAATTTGATAACGAAAACTGACAGTACCACCAGAAGTATTGACGGCAGTAACATTGAATGTCCCTGCTTCACGAAGATAGTAGGATGTTCCAGCTATCTCTTTCAATGCCTGGGAAGGAAACGCAGGCATATTTTGGCCAACCCATTCTGCGGAATTAGTAGTAGTATTCGTCCATGTCAAGCGCATCTCATAGAAGGCATTGGTAACATCAGCTACGGTAAGATTAAACCAGCCAGAAGCATTGGTGGTTGTTGAATTGTAGCCGTATATTGAAAAATCAGTATTACGGATAGTGATATTAACGAGAGAATTGTTTAAAGCATTTCCAGATACATCCAATACTGTCCCGTTAAACTCGAATGCCTCGACGGAAAAAGAAAGGATACCTAGCAGTAAAACTGCTGCAAGGAGAAAACTGTTGTAATTGTATTTCATCCATGACCTCTTCATATCCCCTAATGGAGATGCTTCAATCTTGCCTTCTGTAAAAGTAGACTCCTACACCTACGGCGATGGCAACCATCACGATCGTTACCCACAGCCAGCTTAAATCTACTAACACTTGCCCTAAGCCGCTGAATGCTTGTCCAGCCAAGGCAGATTTGCCGTCAGCATCGGCTGCAGCGTCATCAGCACCGGAGCCTAAATTCGCTTGATCAGATGCAGCTTCACCTGCGGTTGTTCCGTCGCTAGATCCACTAGCACCAGCCCCATCACTATCTGATGTTGCTTCAGCATCGGTCTCTTCAGTGGTTGTGGTAGTTGTTGATTTTGCTGCTGCTCCACCCCCTCCACCGGAAGAGCTGCTCGAAGAGCTCGAGGAAGAGCTGCTCGAACTGCTGCTAGATGAAGAGCTGGTGCTTGTCGTTGCTTGAGAGGATGGTCCGTAAGCTGCTGCAACGAGTGAAATAAAAAACAAGGTAACAACAGCACATGTTATTGCTAAGGTTATCGCTTTTTTCATCTTCTAACACCCCCATTCCGCGGGAACTTCCCACGTTGTAACGTTCGTCGTCGTATTATACCCTAAATTCGTGGCATTCGTTCCAACACTCTTTAAGGTGCAATTCAATAACCCGGAGCCACATTGATAGAGGCTGCTGACGTTTCCAGGAATCCCTAACTGCAACTTCTTTGGCCGGAAGGCATTGATCAGCTCCTGGCATTTCGTCGTGCCTAGACCAACAAATGTTCCATTCAACGTACTATTATGGCTGATGTCCCCATCAGAGCTGCTAAAGTTTGTTATGCCGCTGGAAAGTTTACCCACAACACTAGCATTCACTAACCTAACGGACCAGTTACTGGCATCACTCCCTTTATTTTCTATCACTAAGTCAAAATTCTTGCTCTGAGTATAGTTCAACTGTGTCCCGGCAGCAGCATTAGCTCCTAATGCCGTCTCTGTGCCACCTGAAGTGACAATCGTAAAGTTCAGGGCCCCTAATGGGTCACTTGCTGCTGCTCCACTTGGTGGAGTAAACGGAAAGTTAAACGTACTACTGCAGGACTTACAATCATCACCAGTTGCTTTTGTAGTGAAGTTCGAACAGGCGCTAACGGCACAATTATCATTGACATCACATACCGTCGTCTTGTAATAATACGTCGTGCCGTTCTTAAGGGTGTAATTGGAACTTCTCTCCGGGTTATAAGCAAAGTTATCAATCGGACCGTCATGCCACATCTTATAATCCGGCAGGAAAGAATCGATAATACCGATATCCCTTATCGCTGACCCATTGATCGTCTTACATTTAGTATCATTTCCATAGAACGCTAACGTCCCGTTGGCCGGCTCATTCGTATCATACATGATCAATGCTGAATCAGGGAAGGTATTCACTTCCAACCATGTTATCTTTGGTGCCGTCTTATCTGTAGTATCTACTTGAGGAACACCTTTCCCTCCACACTCAATGCTAAATGAACAGCCGGGATCTGAACAATCTGTAGAGCCATCAGCATCGTTATCTTCTTCATCATTACACTCAAACCCCGCTTCATTAGGCACGTAACCAAACTTCAGGAAATCAAAGCAGTCAGGGTCATTACTCGATGTTAACCCATCTCCATCGGCATCTGCACCAGTATCTGAACAATCCTCAAACTGGAAGTCAATCGAACCAGGGCTATAAAAGAACGGCCCAGCAGAATCCTGGATGACTGAATCATTCGTGGTAGAGTTACCCACCGTGGCATAGACCCGTAAGTCCTTACTCTTGTTAAATAAACTCTTAAACTTGGAGAACTCATTTTTCTCTATGCCTACCATTCCTCCACCAATAAGAGAACACATCTTTTCCTTGCTTGATGATAAAGGAATAGGCGTCGCTCCCCAAGCTGCGTTGATACAACGGTAGGACACTTTCGTTTCGGTCAAACTAGCAGCATACTGTCCTTTATAGATGAAAGAGAACTCATATCCCACTTCTGAAGAATTGTCTCTGGCAGCGCAACCATTCGTCCTATTTCCATCAGTATCAAGGTACCACCAGAAGGTATGGTTTTCATTACCAGCACCTAAACCAGAAGTGCTTAAAGGAACATTTCGGCATATTCCACCTTTTAGGAGATTCCCTTGTATCCTACTGCCAAAGACCATCTTATCAAAGTCATCTCTCAGCAACACTTCCTGTAAATCATAAGATACATTAGCTAAGTCTCCTTGACCCACTATCCCTAATCCAGAAGAGCTTCCAGCATCAACTCCTATTGTTGTCGGCTCAACTGTTCCCAGGAAGTTTACAAATCCTCCCTCACCTTTAGGATCACAAAATCCACAGCTGTCTACTGCTCCGGTAACAGGATGGGTACAATTCGTTCCGCTGACATTATTAGCCAGCACACCATCTGGGAACCAGCTACATGTTTGGTTAAATGCACCGTTACATCTCGTCTTATTCCCATCTGCCTCAAAGCAATTACCACCAAAAGAGTCTGGCTCACATAAGCCATAGACTAATTGGCATAAGCCATTATAATTGCTACAGGTGTTATTGTCTGTTACCGTAAAACAAACTGGCTCACAACCCGAGTGCCCTCCTCCAAAGCTCTGCCAGTTGCAGATCTGTGTAGATTGGCTGTTAACAGTAACATTCTGTTCGCAGTTTGTTTCATTTGATCTTCTCGTCTGATTGTTGAAGCATTGAGCAAAAATCACAGGTTCGCATCGTCCAAAAGACATTCCACCAAACGACTCATTGATCCAGGAACAAGCTCCTCCTCCAATACCTTCACAATTCGCCTGATTTATCTGATTAAAACAATTGTCAAAGAGAGTAAAATTTTCTTCGCAGAAGCCAGTTCCTGATGTTAAATAAGAACAGCCACTCTCCAGATCACAAGCAGTAGAATTCTCATCATGCTGCCAGCATTGCGCTCCCGGGAAATCACAATACCCAGAAAATTCTCCTCCAAAACCCCCACCCAGAGACTCATTGATCCAGACACAGCCACTAGAATCACAAGCATTCTCCGTCTGTTGACCAGGACAATTTCCTAAAATATCACTAAGAGCTTCCCCACCACAAAACTTATCAGTGGCACAGCCAGAATCAGCGCAGTCAACATTAGCATCATTATCATTATCTATGCCGTCAAAACATATTTCTCCGGTAAATCCAGTAGTTTTACAAAAAAAGTTTGTGGCATCCCAACTGCAAGCGCCATCTCCACCTTTCCCATTGTTAGCGCAATCAGACTGAGTGTAACAGCTAAAACAATCATTGCTGCATCTCTTCTCGCTCTGCCCATAACAATTTCCCACACCATTCGCTGCACTGCTGTCATTAACCCAGACGCATTGCTTTAAGCTGCCCACACACGCCGCTTCAGGCTCATTTAAGAAGTCACAAGCGTTACATTCATCATCACAACTCTTCCCCCCACCTTGAATAAACAGAGATTTAGGATTGCACCAGCCTATACCATTTAAGGCATTGCTGTCCGAACGGAATTCACAATAGCCTAAATCTGAATCTTCACAAGTGGCTTCGGCATTAGCTGCCGTAACACCATTCTCACAAGCCCAACAGGCAGAATCACAATTCCCTCCAGAGCCAAAATTGAATTCACACCAAGAGTCTGTTTTGGTGTAGCCGTTTTGCGTGTATTGTTCCGTTTTCCATACTCCCCCCTGAGCTTCACAGCCTTGCTGCGTGGTCACTTCATCAAATGAAGCAAAATCACCAAAGGCAGCGGAGTTAAAATGGCACTCCTCTTCCCCAGACTTATTAAAGATGCAGGGCATGTACCACGGAGAGCCCGCAATCTTTTCGCAAGAAGTCTGATTTTTGAATGGGATGGTATCCTCACAGAACTGCTCTCCATCCTGCAGATCTGCCTGCTGGTCATAACAAGAACTTTGGAATGACGTAGCACATCCCGTCCCATTCCAAGAACAACAGGTTGACAATAAGGTAAAGTCTGTGCAGAGCGTCTTGTTGAGGTCAGAACATTGAATCCCTTCAGGATTCCCGCTACAGGCATTGCTACTCCAGGTACAGCCGCTGATGTTGGTGCAAGGAGCCTCATTTGTAAGGACTGCACAAGAAGGATTGTTGTTGAATCCCACCTGCCCACCAAATCCGCCTGCGGGCTCGTTACATTCATTGTTTGATTGGTTGTAGAAACAGAAGCCTGTCTGATAACATCCTTGCTCATCATTGTCAAAATCAGGACAGCCATCACCAAAATTATCTCCTCCGATGGGATCACATAATCCCGTGGAAAAAATTTCCCAGCCACAAGTATAAGAAACATTAAACTGTCTGCTTTGATAAGAGCCGTTAGCAATGGTGCCATTAGAAGATTTATTTAAGCCATAACACAGACCTTTGTCACCATCTGCATCATAACAGCTTAGGTCTTCACACCAAGAACCCCACTGGTCACTACTAAAGAAGCAATTGTTTGCCATACAGGTAGCATTCGTAGAATACTGCGGGCAGCCATCGCTGGGTACATGGTTTGCCGAAACAGCTGTTGAAAGCAACAACACACCTGCCACAACAAAGAGCATTAATAAAAGAATTTTCTGTCCTAAAACCATCTTCCCATCCCTCACCATTTTTTTGTAAAGCAAATATACACGCTACCACACGATATACATCTGCATATGACTACTATTTGACTACTATTTGGGCAATAGAGTTACTTTTGCCTAACTTAAAAAGAAATGAATCTCTTGACATATTTAAACGTTTCTCTTTTCTAGAAAATGGTTCTATCTCTTGTTTTTGCTTTTTTCTTACTTTTTAAAAAAACTATCCCCCGAACACTTGGAAAAGATTAGAAAAAAAATCAGCAAAACAAAGGGGTTGGTTTAACTCTTACGGTAAAAGTAAACTCCTACACCTACAGCTATGGCCACAACAACGATAGCTACCCACAGCCAGCTTAAATCTACTAACACTTGCCCTAAGCCGCTGAATGCTTGGCCTGCTAAGGCAGATTTGCCGTCAGCATCGGCTGCTGCACCATCAGCACCGGAGCCTAAATTCGCTTGATCAGATGCAGCTTCTCCTGCGGTTATTCTGTCGCTAGATTCACTAGCACCAGCCACATCATTTTCTGATGTTGCTTCGGCATCTGTTTCATCAGTGGTTGTAGTGACTTTCTTTTTTGTAGCTCCGCCTCCACCACCACCTCCTCCGCCCCCTCCCCCACCGGAAGAGCTCGATGAAGAGCTGCTTGAGCTGCTAGATGAGGAAGTGCTCGTCGTAGCCTGTGAAGCTGGCCCGTAAGCCGCTGCAACAAGAGAAATAAAAAACAAGGTAACAACAGCAC
>DATDXI010000017.1:0-3700 GCA_035289385.1 Candidatus Nanoarchaeia archaeon
TTTTGAAACTCCATCAATTCTTCAGGAGACATCTTTTTTAACCGCTCTTGCAGCTCTTTCTGCTGTTCCAGAGTCAATTGCGGCAGTGGAGAAGCCATAGCTATTTCATACCTTATTGATTTATAAAATTATCGAGAATGGAGATGAAGAAAGAATGATGCCGATGAAGGCCAACAAAAGAACTACCTCTTCTTCAGCTCATTCTTCAGATCACGAAGCTCTTTGACATTCTCCACAAATTCAGGAACAACATCCTTAAACACTTTTCCCACTGCCTTAAGTTCCGTGCCGACATCTCTCATCCGAGTGTCATAATCTTCTAATTTTCCCAGAACACCAGAATGCAAAATCTTGAAATCATCTTTCAGCTTCTGCAGATCGCTGGATAAAGAAGCCTGTTTCTCTTCCACTTTTTCTTTCCATTGGATGATCTTTTTCACTTCAGCGATCAATTCATCCCATTTCTCATCAATCATCCCTTCAGCGATCTCTTCAATGCGCTCATAGATGTTGCTTTCGTCTGGCGATGAATTCCCCGGACGGGAAGAGGACATCGGAGAAGGCATGGAAGGCATGGGCATCCCCATCGGAGGCTGTGGCATCCCTCCACCCTGGTACATAGGCGGCATACCACCCATATCGCTCATCTCATTTCCCCCCATGTCTGCCTGACCTAGTGCATCCTGGACTTCTTCAACGGGAACTCCTCTTTTGCCTAATTCAGCCATAATCAAGTTATCGGTAAGGCCCTGAGACCTCATCTGCATGACACTGTTAAAAACCTGCTCATTTACCATCTCACATCACCACTTTTACCTTTAAATGAAAGGAAGGTGCTTCTCCTTTTTATTTGTTTTCTCTTCATCCGCCTCATCTAGAGATCCTATCTTCTTTTCGATAGCTCTTTCTAAATCCCGTTGCGTGACAAAATTCAATGGATTCCAAAAATCGATATACTTCTTTAAGGTCATGACATCTTCTATCCCCGCAGTCTGTTTCAGTTCCTTGATGACCAAGTCCATCCGCTCCACAGAAAGGCTCTGGGCATGTTTTACCTCGAGCAGATCTGAGCTTAACATCTTCACTTCTTTCCTTAAATCGAGATTCTTCTTGACAAGATCATTTTTTAAGAGATCCAGCTCTTTGATGAGCATGTTGACTTTCGTTTCCAAGGCCTTGACCCAGACATAAAGCTTCGCCTGTTCAGAGTCTATGCCGGAAGCAACAGGTTTCTGTACCATGCCCTTTTAGAAGAAGAGAGTTATAATAAAGTTATGTGAGTATTATGGAGTAGTATTTAGGATAATTACCGAGGGAGAATACATGGCGCTAAGCACGACAGGTCTTGTGCTACCCCCTATTTAGGACAGAGTCAGCACCACAGAAAACATAATAAACTCATGAAGGTTATCACAGCTAAAGATGGTAGATGACAAGCCTTGTTTTGAATTTGAGACCTATCACGAAGGGGAAAATAAGATTCTTAAAGTGAACTTGCAGTCCTGCAGTTTTCCCCCCTCGATAGAATATTCTGAGCTTTGCATGGCAAAAGTGGTTGACACCCTGCTGCAGGTGTCAGGAGTAACAACGATCATTCTTGCTCAACTACGAGAGTATGAATATGATTTTTCTCAAACAGATCTGCTAACTCAGCTTGCTTCATTAGTAAAACACCTCAATCAGGATGAGCGGTTTACCTACTCTAAAATCCTGCTCAACCCCTATAATGAGCGGTATATTCGTGGGAGTTATGCGGAATTTCAGAGATTATTATCAAAAAGATTGAAGGAAGACCCTCTTGCCTGCTTTGTATCATTAAAACGCCTAGAGCGGAGAGAAAAAATCAAGCTGAACCATCTTATAGGAGATGAGCATCTACGAGCGCAAAAAGAGTTCATCCAAGCGCTAGAAGATGTCATCCAAAAAGTAAGCAGCTTAAAGATCATCAGCATGCTGATGCCTCATACAGAAGAATATACATTAGGAAAACGAGAGATTTACGGCATTGTTCTTCATCCGACGACAAGGCCAGATTTCATGCACACAAAACTAGTGACAGAATTTCCTGACGGAGAGCTAGTAGAGAGTTATGAATTTGGGGATAAAGAAACGTCTCAGGTAAATATCTTTGGCTTTGATGACAGTGTCAAAGTCATGTACCACCTCATTCCCCCTGAATTCCGTTTCACAGAAGATTTCTATGCTTTGCTGGATGATGCTAAACGGATCATGTCAGAGCATAAGCCGACAAAAGAAGAGTTTGTCGATCCGGAACGGATGAGGGAAGTTTTTTTTAACATCGGAAAAGATCTCATCAACGATCTGCTGCAGCATAAGCAAATGCAGTTGACCGATGAAGAAGTGGATGGATTGGCGCAATCATTATTGAGATATACGGTTGGTTTTGGCCTGATAGAATTATTGCTCTCTGACCCAAAAGTTCAGGATGTAAACATCAATTCGCCGAATGGAGAATTGCCCATATTTATCGTCCATCAGGATTATGGGGATTGTTACACTAACATTTATCCCACCCATCTGGAAGTGCAAAGCTGGGCCACCAAGCTAAGATTGATTTCCGGCAGGCCGTTAGATGAAGCAAATCCTATTTTAGATACCGAGCTAAAAGTGCAGGGCTTTTCATCCAGGGTTTCAGCGATCACCGCGCCTCTTTCTCCAACGGGGCTGGCTTTTTCTTTCCGAAGGCATCGGGATTATCCCTGGACATTTCCGTTGTATATCCAGCCAAAAACCCAGTACATGAATATGATGGCTGCTGGCTTGTTAAGTTTTATCATCGATAATAATGCCACTATTTTGGTGGCAGGAACAAGATCGTCAGGAAAATCCAGTCTTTTAGGAAGTTTCTTAGTGGAGATCATGAGGAAAGCCAGAATCTTGACGATAGAAGACACCTTTGAATTACCACAAGAATCGTTACGGGCTTTAGGTTATAACATCGAACCGTTAAAAGTAGCTTCTGCCTTATCCTCTCCCGGCTCCGAAGTTGATCCCGCTATCGGCATTCGCTCGACATTACGAATGGGAGACTCTGCTATCTTTGTGGGAGAAGTTCGGTCAAAAGAAGCCATTGCCTTATTTGAAGCGATGAGGGTTGGGGCAGCAGCAAACGTCGTGGCTGGCACGATCCATGCTGATTCTCCATATGGAGTATATGACAGAGTTGTGAATGATATTGGCGTGCCAAAAACATCATTTAAGGCTATCGACATCATCGTGACAACAAACCCAGTGATTTCTGGATTGAAAAAGTTCAAGCGGATACTGCGGATTACCGAAGTGAGAAAACAATGGGATGATGACCCTCTCAAAGAGCATGCTTTTGTTGATTTAATGGTTTATAATTCCAAGACGGATCAATTAGAAATAACCGATGATCTGCGGAACGGAAATTCGGAGATATTGAAACGGATGGCGGGAAGCGTCAAGGAGTTTGCCGGGGATTGGGATGGCGTATGGAACAATATCATGCTGCGAGGAGAATGCAAGCAGGCTATCGTTGATATTTCTTTAAAGAATAATGACCCTAGCTTATTGGAAGCGGAATTTGTCGTCAAGGCGAATGACCAGCTGCGCTTGATTTCTGAAAAAATAAAAGAGCGATTTGGCAGATTGGACAGCAAAGAGATCTTGTTTGAATATACCGAATGGCTGAAGAAGGAAGGGAAAAGGAAGAGTG
>DATDXI010000018.1:0-8424 GCA_035289385.1 Candidatus Nanoarchaeia archaeon
ACGATGAATGATTTTGCGGCAAACAATTATAAGGGTTTTTCCACTTCTTCAGGCGAGTTACGGCCAGGAGAAATTTCTGCCAAGCAGGCTAATGCGGAGATCGATGCAGAACTGCAAAGGTTGATTGCCAACCAAAAGACAAGGATAAAAGTTATCGGCTGCGGTGGAGCGGGAAACAACACCATCAACAGGATTTCTGAAGTAGGCATTAAAGGCATCCAAACGATTGCTATCAACACCGATGCTCAGGATTTATTATATACGACAGCAGACCGAAAATTGCTGATTGGGAAAGAATTGACACAAGGCTTAGGCGCTGGCAGCAATCCCAAGATAGGAGAAGATTCGGCCAAGGAAAGTGAACATGATCTAAAGAAGCTCTTGGAAGGATCTGACATGGTCTTTATCACCTGCGGTCTAGGCGGCGGAACGGGAACAGGAAGCGCTCCGTACATCGCCCAATTGGCCAGGAAGATGGGGTTATTGAGTGTTGCTATCGTCACGATGCCGTTCAGCATGGAAGGCAGCCATAGGTTTGAGAATGCTATCATCGGTTTAGAGAAATTAGAGCAAAGCATCAATACGATGATCGTCATCCCTAACGAAAAATTATTGGAATTGGCGCCAAACTTACCTTTACAGACAGCATTTAAAGTTGCCGATGAAATTTTAACGAATTCGGTGAAAGGGATAGCAGAATTAGTAACGAAAGCAGGGTTAGTAAACTTAGATTTTGCCGATGTAAAGGCTATCATGAGTGAAGGTGGTGTTGCTTTGATAGGAGTGGGAGAGTCTGATGCTGAAAACAGAGCAGATGAATCGGTGCATAAAGCGTTAGAAAATCCTTTGATTGATGTAGATGTTTCTAATGCCACAGGCGCTTTAATTAATATTTCAGGCGGAGAGAACTTGACCTTAGATGAGTCCAGGAGGATTGTAGAAACCATTTCTGAACGCTTAGACCCTAAAGCGAAGATCATCTGGGGAGCGCAGATCTACAAGGACCTGGAAAGGACCATTCGGACGATGGTTATCATTACAGGGGTAAAGTCAGAACAGATTTTTGGTCATGAGTTTCAGCATAAGAAGAGACGGCATGAGCAGATCGAGAATGAGCTAGGCATTGAGTTTATGAGCTGAGGAAGATTCTTCGTCCATAATATTTTTAAGATAGGAGTATTGAAAGAAGATATGGATACAAAACCGTCTGGATTTAATCTCATTCTTGCTGCCCGTGCTGCAGCAACATCTACTGATCTTGACGCACTTATAGCTGGCATGAGAGATAATCCTGCTGTTGAATCGGTACATGCTGCTGCCATCTTAGGAACAATCGCAACAAGAACCGATTTAGGCTCAGAATATGCCCAGCTTCTTGATAGAATAATTGAAGCTAGCGGGTACAGTGGTCCCTTAGATGGGATATCTGCATCTCATCAAGACAGCAAAGTAGCATGGCTAGTCTCCCAAAGAGGTCATCATGAATGGAGTGCAAAAGACATTAATGATGTGGTTCAGGGCTACGTTTCCGGAACTTTATCTGATGAACACATGGCTGCTCTCCTTGCCTCCATATTGGTCAAAAATCTGAGCTTTGATGAAACTGTCGCATTAACAACCGCAACGGCAAATTCCGGCACAAGATTAGATTGGAAGTCAACAGGAAAAAAAGCGGTGGACAAGCATTCTACTGGGGGGGTAGGCGACAGCCCTAGCTTTGTCATCGCTCCTTTAGTAGCCGCAACGATGTATGATCACGCACTTGTTCCCATGATGTCTGGCAACAGATTAGAACATACTGGCGGAACCTTGTCAAAACTTCGTGCAATCCCTGGATTAAGGACTGCCTTTAGCACTACTGACATTTATGATGTGTTGAACAGAGTTGGCTGTGCCATCTTTGAACAGACTGCTGACATCGCGCCGGCAGATAGGAAAATGTATGCCTTACGGAGCAGGATCGCCTGCGTTCCAGAAGCCGGTGTTATTACGGCAAGTATTGATGGGAAAAAACTTGCTGCAGGAGTAGAATTCCTGGTCCAAGATACAAAAACAGGAAGCGGAGCATTCTTTCCTGAACTAGGAGATGCCAGAGATTTTGCGCAAAGATTATGCAACGTTGCAGCTAAAGCAGGACAAGATGCAGTCTCCTTTATCACTGATATGAATCAGCCACTGGCACCATACGCCGGAAACACTCTTGAAGTAATTCACGCTGTAGAAGCCCTGTTGGGAAAGCACCAAAATAGCCGTTTTATGGATGTTGCCTACCGTCTGGCGCAGGAGATGTGTATAAAAGTCGACCCCCTCTTCCCCGCAGCAAAGTTATACCATCGTATTCAAACAGGAGAGGTTTATGAGAGATTTATACAGATGGTAGAAGCACAAGGTGGTGATACTCAATACATCAAGGAGATTGAAAGGACAACACGAGAAAAAGGCACTCTGCAAACAGCTTCCCCTGAAGAGATAGCTGCTCGGGTAGCGGGAAGGGGAGAAGAACGATGTACCTATGTGGTACGTGCACCGTATACCGGCTATCTTTCTGCAATTGCCTTGCGCAAGATGGGCTTTGCCATTAATGCTATGCAAGGACCTGATGAAAGAACTCTTGATGATCAAGTAGGAATAGTCATGAAAGCAGAGTTAGGGAGTTATCAGAGAGAAGGTGACCCGCTAGCAGTGGTAGTATATAACAGAAAGGGGATGGGGTCAGCTCCCGAAAACTTTGATGAATTTTTTACCATCGCTCCTGAAATACCCGAGTTCAAGCCTGCTATAAAAGAGATGGTTCTGCCAAATGCTGTATGACTTTCAGTAGTAATCTTTATAAACCCACCCTATATTTTCTGGCTAGATGGAAGAAGAAATCCAACCGCAACAGAGCAAGTTCAAAAGGTTTATAAAAGAAAGTGTCAGAGTGATGCGCATCATCAAAAAGCCCAATAAAGTGGAGTACGTGGCTGCGCTGAAAGTGACAGGTTTAGGGATTGCAATCATCGGGGCATTAGGGTTTATCATCTTCCTCTTGCGTCAATATTTATTTTAAAAATGGCAGAATCACAGATCTATAGCGTACGAACAGCAGCTAACCGAGAAGATCAGGTAGTAGATTATATGATCTCGAAGTTAGGCAGAGAAACAAAACTTACCATTTATTCTATCATCCGCCCTCATGGCATGAGAGGCTACATTTTCATTGAAGTTGGCTCAAAAGGAGATGCAGAACAGTTCCTGCAAGGTGTTCCTTATGCCCGAGGCTTATTGCCAACAGAGATTCCTTATCCTGAAATTGAACATATGTTAGAGCAAGTAAAAGTAGAGATGAATATCAAGAAATATGATATCGTTGAAATTATCTCCGGTCCTTTCAAGCGGGAAAATGCTAAAGTCATGCGGATCAACCAGCCTAAGGAAGAAATTGTTGTTGAATTGTTGGAAGCGGCTGTTCCTATCCCTATTACGGTAAAGATGGATGCAGTCAAGGTCATCAGAAGAGAAGATGCTGCTGCCGCTTCTGAAGAATAGAAGGGTATTTATATTTCTTATATTTTTGGTGTTGATAATCACACGGCTGTGGTCTAGTGGTATGATCCGAGCTTCCCACAAACTTTTAAGAAAAGTTTGATCAAAACAAACCCTTCGGGAAGTTTGGAAAGAGCTTGTGGTCCGGGTCCGATTCCCGGCAGCCGTACCTTTATTTTTATTTTCTGAATTTCCCTTCCATGATGATCTCTTTCAAAGGCTTTCGGCTGCTTATGATTTCTTTCTCCTGCAAATCCTTCGGTAGATCTTCCAGTTTTCCCGGCTTGCCGATAGCAACCATCGCTTCGATATCATAATCTTCAGGTATCTCTAGAATAGTTCTTGCTTTCCCATAATCAAACCCTTCCATGCCATGCGCAATCAAACCTTGATGTTCAGCTTCTAAAGCCAAATTCTCCCATGCTGCTCCCGCATCAAATCGGTGAGTGACGGATGGCTTTTGATTATGCTCAAAATATTTTTTGGAAATGATGACCAGCAAAACAGCAGCATGTTTTGCCCATGCTTTATTGAACGGAACGAGAAGATCAAACAGCTTTTCCCAAGAAGCAGTATTTCGTTTGGCGTAAATGAAACACCAGGGCTGACTATTGTATGAAGAAGGAGCCCAACGTGCTGCTTCGAAGAGAGACATCAGCTCTTCATCAGAAATATCTTCTCCGGATAAGGCTCGGGGAGAGTGCCTGTTCAAAATTAAAGGATGAATATCATACTCTGATGTTCTGCTTGTTTCTTTTTTTGTTGTTCTTGCTTTTTTTATTATTTTTACCATATTCTCCTGAAGAAAGTGCTTGCTTTTTAATGATTTCTGCTTGGCGTACTACTTCAGCTACCAGAAGTTCCGCTTCATCTTTATCGCCTTAAACTGTAGCGATTTTGTAATCCTGTCTGCAACAGGAAAAATAAATGTCTTTCTGTGTTAAAAATCGCACCGTTATCTTGTCTTACGAGGCTCATTTTACAGTTTAAATCTTGGCGATAAAAAAGATGAAGCTTCACAAAGCTGAAGTAGTTCTGCTTGGCGAATGATCCTGAGCCGTCGTTACCTTTTTAAACTCAAAGGATATTATACCCACAAAAGAGGTGATTTTGATGGGAAGTATGTGTCAAAGATGTTCTGGTACCAAACACTTAGTCTGGGGTGCATTATTGCTCCTCAATGCGTTTGTTTGGCCACAGTGGGTAGGAGTTGATGGCTGGGTAAGTTTCTTTGCCGTATTGTTTGTGCTTCAGGGATTCTTGCATCTCGTTTTGCCCAACAAGTGCAAAATGTGCAATGCCTGTGTTGAAGTTCCGGCGAAGGGAAAGAAGAAATAAGTTCCTTTTTTTATTTTTTTATTTTATTAGTTGATGACTGTTTGCGCATAAGAATTCTACGAGTTTTTTTCCTGGGATATCTTCTATTCGTTGCAAATTTCCCCTTCACAGCAGGGCTTGATATGATGACAATGCTTACAGATATATTTCTGTTTCGTCCATTCCATGTCTTTATTGCATATTTCACAAAGGAGAGCCATCATCGGAAGAAAATGGTTTACCTTCATAATTCTTTTTGAAAAAGAATATAAATGGACAGAAGAAAAGCATGATGGATGCCAGTGTGGCACAATCCGGTACTGCGGTGGAAATGTTGCTCAATTGGATATAGGGATGCACATTGCCGAATCTCGAAATCAGTACAGGAGAACCACTCCCTCTGGGATTCTCGGTTCAAATCCGAGCACTGGCGTATTTGTTTTATTTTAAACATAGCTTTTAACTATATTCAGCAGGGATTAGCAGGATAATACTAGAATCATAAGGGAGACTAAGCCTAGTTCAGGCGAATGTCTCCCAGACCTACGACTTGCCTAGTGTAACTGGCGTGAGGAGCCCGAGCACTGGCGCTTGTTTATCTGAACATTGTGAAAACTAATCTCCCTCAAATCTATCTACTGCATCTCCAAAAATAATTTAAAGCTGATCCTTTATTCCCTTAGGAATGACTTCCTATCTCGGCTTAATGTTTAAAATTTCTATGAATCCTGGACGAAGGACCAGTGAGCTGGAAAGGCAAGTCGTCCTCGATGCCAAAGCGAGTGATGCTCTGGGCTATGAAGTTCCTGCTGTGGTGCACAAGCAGGTTTTGACATATACGCCTCAAGATGAGATTGTTAAAAAAGTCCGAACAATTACTACTGAAGCAGAAATAGAAGCAGCCTATCAGGCAGCCATCCTCAGCGCTGAACGAATCTTTGCGGGGATGAGAACTGCACCGCCTCTTCAAGGGATGAATGTAAGAGTTCATTGCTTCCAATTCGAGCAGGGCGGAGCAAGAACATATCAGACAGTTGTTGCTCATACCACCACGGCGGGAAAGGCAATGAATCATTTGCCGGCAGGAATGATGCATCACGGGCTGCCACAGAAAAAAGACATCGACCTTTTAAGTGTCTTCACCTATAAAGACTGGAAAGATTTAGATGATTTTGTGAAAGAAGCTGCGCCAGAACTTTATTTTGTCGCTCATCTGGAAGCCCCTCCGACAGATGACAGCAACCAAGTCCGCTTACGGCTAGAATTAGCAAATAATGTCTATACCCCTCAAGGGCCAGTGCTTTATACTTCTGGCACAACAGGTTTTCTGGAAGGATTAGATTCAGATACTCTGGAAACAACACTTCTGGACCGACCTGGACTGCTCGGCGAACAGCGTTTACCTGCTCTTGCTGCGCTATGGGCCTCATCAGAACATATTGAAGGCTATCTTGAAATAGGAAGAAAGGGAGTACTAGATTCTATGAGTGCAACTTCTCCAAACAGAGCGCGCTATCGAATACGGGTTGTTCACATGAAAGGATATGATTTCAATGTGGAGATGAGAATGGGAGATGCCATCAATGGCAATTGCTTTGGCCCGCTCCAAGAATTTCATGTAAATATTGAACAACAAAACGTTCACCTTAAGGAAGACGGCACATCCTGATGCAAGCTTCCGTCACATCTCTTGCACGAGGAATTCTGTCAACTGCCTGTTTCCAGCTCATCTTTGGTCCGTTAACTCCTAACACGACGGGCTTCTCGAATTCTAAAGAAAGATTTTGCAATGTTGCTGCAAGAGCATAAGCAATAACGCCATCATGGTCAGTATCACCTTCAATAATTGCACCTAACGTGATGACCCCAGCAATGTCTTTCCGTTTTAGTAATTTCTTTACGGGAAGAGGGATGTCAAAACTGCCCGGTACTTTAATGACTTCTGCCTCTACGTTATTTTCTTGGCAAGCCTGAAGAGAAACAGCAAGCATCTTGCCAGTAATATCTTCCCCATAAAATTCTGACACGACAATCCCTAATTTCATAAGCCACCTGCATCAACGGAACCTTGCCTCAACCCTTTGCCAGCAAAAGGAGTCAATGTTTCCTTTCCCTTCATTAACGCCAGGACATTCTCCGCGTGCTTTTTTGCCCGGTCCAGGGCAATAGCCTTCAATTTCTTAGGATCATCCAGCGCTTCACGCTCATGGACAAAGCATTTGATGATATGTTTCCCTGTCAACACTTCTGTGAGAATCAATCCTTGATTTGCTTCATGAGCGCATGTTTCATCGATATCTTCCTTGCCTACCCAGGCTAATGCTAAAACGATATCACAATGGAATTCTGTCAATAATCTTTTGCACGCTGCCGGCAGATCCTTAAAGCCAGGAACAGTATAGCGCTCTACCGTTTTGCCTTTGAAAATGGCTAAAGCATGCTCCGCCATATTTACTCGTGAAAAGGTTGTGTCAGCTAAGCCAATTCGCATTCGATCTCCTCTCCATCATGTAGATTTAAAGTTTTCCGAAGATTTATGCTAGAAATGATTTCCAGGATATTTTCTGGATGTGTCGTCTTATGAGGCCGGATCAGAAATCCTTTGTATATTTTTTGGATGATGACAGGATAACAATCGACATCTCCATAGCCTTGTTTTTGAAGGGTTATTTTTTTATCGTTTTTTAAGAGAGGAACTTTTTTTACTTGGATGTTTACTGTTCCTGGAAAAGGTTTCAAACCAAGATTTTGTTCAAACAGCTCGGAGTAGAGTTGAATGAAGAAAGCTCCTTTTCCGGTTCCTGAGAGTACTATTCCACGCATTTTTTGGATAAGTTATGTCTTTTATATAAACTTTTTAGATAAATAATCAGAAATAAACGTATTCTTTACAAGCCTATAAAGTATCAACACAGGCCTTTACGTCAGTATAGTCCATTTCTTCTTATCAAATATTGTAACTACTATGAAGATACAAAGATTTATAAATTCATCCATCCTGAAAGGGATATGCGCCCCTCCGTAGAATATATTAAGCAGCTTGGCTCTGCCCCTTATGATATTTGCCAGGTATTTGCAAGACTGGGCTCTTTCCATTCCGAAGAGCATGGTTTTCCATCATACAGAAGCGTTCAAGGAGAAGGGGTCCGTGATATTCCCGACCATACTCCCTTATCTCAGCGAACGTGGCCAGTATATAACGAGAGCCGCCGAGACCTTGCTGATGCCGTATTGGCTGCCGAGAGATTGGGCCGTAAATTTTTTCAGCCAGACAAAAAAGACCAGTTCGGTGTTTTAAGCCGAGATTATATGATAGAAGGATCAACATTACCTATTCGTGTTACTTATACTCATGATGTCCCTCAAGGAAGAAAGCGTGCTCCTCGTCATCAGATCCATAGTCTTTTTATCAAAGAGATGAATCTTAATAGAGTATTTCTCAGCAGATTATATCACCTCGCTACCGGTCAGCCAGATCCTTTGATGTTCTCAGAATCTTCCATTGTCGAACCTGAAATCCACGGACAAACACTACAACAGTATTATGCCACGAATAAAGATTATTGGAAAGATTCTAGAAAT
>DATDXI010000019.1:0-5162 GCA_035289385.1 Candidatus Nanoarchaeia archaeon
TTCGGCTAAATCCTTTTCCATATTTTTCCCGTAGATCATGTGCTATTTTCTCAAATAACTGGCTGCCATACTCCGCTTTTTCCTTACCCCCTTGCTCAAAATCGACAATTCTTTTACCAATCTCCCAATACGTTTTAACTAAGATTTTATTAGCATGAGAATAAATTGTTTTCCTAGCTTGCTCTAACAGAACGCCTACCGAATCAATCAAACTATCATAACCGTTATGCTCTTCCATGCTTTTAATCTCTTTTTTCATTCTTTTCCCACCACATTCCCCCTGCCCCAGAAACATTGCCAGAAGCCGGAACAAGAAGCTTGTCCTGCCAGATTCTCTCGTGAACCGAAGAAGTCTTTGAAAAACTGGGAAAACCAGCTTTCTGATGAGTCTACAGTCTCTTCTGCTTCTGAAGGTTCAGCTAAGACAAATGGGTTTAAGACTAGCATAACTATTACAAATAGGCTCACCGTCTTTTTCATGTTCTCCATAGAGTCATTCTTGTAGTATTTAAATGAGTTTCTTTATTTCCTGCTCTAATTTCTCTTTGCTAGGTAAATAGAGCTGATATTTTGAAACAAATAGTTTATTGGACATCCCTGCCAGAGCAAATTGAACCTGGACATTATCTTTTTCAGTGCAGAGAATAATACCAACAGGAGGGTTCTCACCTTTCTTATTGAGCATTTTTTTCACATAATTAAGATAAAAATTCATCTGTCCAGCATCTTGGTGTTGAAACTTTCCAACTTTTAAATCAATGATGACATAACATCTGAGATAAATGTTGTAAAAAAGTAAATCGATGTAAAAATGGTCATTATCCAGAGTGATCCGCTTCTGGCGCGCTACAAAGCTAAAGCCCTGCCCTAATTCCAATAAAAATTTCTGGAGATCATTAAGAATTCTCGTTTCTAACTCTTTTTCGCTATATTCTGGCTTTTCATCTAGATTAAGAAATTCAAGAATATACGGGTCTTTGATAACTTCTTCAACGCGCTGGGGAATGAACTCCTTTCCTTCCCGAGAAAGAAGTGATCGTTTCTCCTTGCTTACTAACAGCCGCTCATAATGAAGAGAATACATCTGTCGTTTGAGGTCACGAACACTTAAGTGTTCTGAGCTAGCATATTTTTCAAAATAAATCCTTTTTTTTTCTTCAGTGATCTTTATGAGTTCACAATAGTGAGTCCAGGTTAAAGGCCATTGGAATTCGCCATTCGCTGACTGACTAATTCTTTCCCGATACGTTTGATAGAATATCCTCATATTCTTTAAAGTAGTAACACCATATCCTTTACCAAACTCTTTACGCAGTTCTTGAGATATAAGTTCAATGAGGTTACTTCGATATGCTGCACGTTTCTTTCCTTTTTGTTCTTCCTCAACTATCTTCTTTCCTATTTCAAAATAAGCATTGAGCATGACTTGGTTGACGGACTGAAAGGCAACATACCTGGCTTTATGAAGAATGGATTTTATATCCTTTAACAGAATACTGCTTTCTTGAATCGCCCTCATCAATCATTTCCTCCATTTTTTCCCGCCACATTCCCTCTGCCCCAGAAACATTGCCAGAAGCCGGAACAAGAAGCTTGTCCAGCTATGTTCTCTTGGTTGCCATTAAAATCATCTAAAGAGCTGCTCTTCATGCTTCCGCTTCCCTGCTTTGCTCTGCCGTAGCGCTTTCTAGATCAGCTGTCGTCCGGCTTTCTTCAGGAACTTCCGGCACTTCTTCCTCCTCCAATAACATATCGCAATACTGCAGCCCACCAGATTCCAGATCAGAGATGATGGCCTGTACTGAACCTATGGCATCTTCAACGAAGCCGACAATGTCCCAGATGTATTGAATGGTATTACAGATAGCAGTGGTTGAACCGCTTATAGCACACTGAACAGCACAAATTGCTTTTAAACTGGTTTCAGCAACTACCAGAGGATCCCGGATAACATTATTTAAAAACGTAAGAATCTGGTCATAAAACTGACTAAATGGTATCAAGCTCCATAACTCACCTACAAAGTACTTGCACCGTAACAGCTTATATAATTGATCACAGCTCTCTACTGTAGCAATACCTGCAGCCACATCATTCTCTAAACAATATACTTTTCGGCATAGTATCTGACGAAACTTGTCTAGGTTATGCACAATTCCTGGCAGGCAGACAGAAGCAACGGACAGATAGATATTGTCATAAACACTTCCTGCCACCTGAAAAGGACAAGACTTTCTTTCGTCATCACAATAAAATAACCCCTCGTCAATCGCAGAATCCAGCTTGGCATTATACAGGTCAACTATCCCTGTCACATACTTATTATACCATCCTAAGTTAGTGTTTTTACTGCACGTCAGCAAAGCAACGGGAACAGAAAACAAATCGTTAGTTTCCTTTAATGCATTGATTCCACTTTCCAATCCTAAACAAGTTGCAACTCCTGCTGGCTTCGTAACTCCCAATACATCAAAAGCAGTGCTATCTCCAATAGCTACATTAATGATCTTAATGGCAGTGGTCAACATATCAATCAGTCTGGCAATATACAACACCCACTTCAAAGCGCTCTCCAAATCACCAATCGTCCCCCAGAAACCGCTCATGGCATACTCTTTCTCCGACTTAATTAAATCAGCAAGGCTTTCGTCTCTTGCTCCTAGATCAGAGTAGGCAAAAGGAACTTTAAACGTGATCTCTTCCACTTCAGGAGTAGAAATGGCCTTCCTGCGATATTCCGTGCTGATCCTCAGCTGGCACTTGTATTCTCGCTCTTCATATTCAAAATTTTCCCCTGCCGGATCAAAGGTAAATATCTCCCGAGCTTCAAAGGGAGCAAACTCAGCTACCAATTGGATCGTTGGATTGACCAGACCTTCTGCTGCCGATCCACCATAGATCAGCACTCTTGATAAGAGAGGAGAATTTTCTTCACTAGCTTCACAGACACCATGCAGCTGTACATCACGTACGAGAGCTTGAGAAGTCTCGCTGCTCAACTCTATCCGGATAGGAATCCGGGAAGGAGTAAATCGGGCAACATCTAAATCTACAAACTCCGTCTGAGGCGTCAAGCTTCTTGCTCGTGAACTCCAATAATCAGGATTAGGATCATCTGCAACATCTAATTTCTCAAACGTGAATGCTCCGGCAGTTCTCAATACCTCAAATGTCCCTCGACGAGGCAGCGCCCATGCCAAAGGCGTATTGCCCGCAGTATCCTGAAGCTGCAAGGTTATCGGTGCATGGCTCTGATATTCGCTCTTCAACGCATACGCAGAATCAAACTGGCACAGCCAGGTAGAACCTTGCTTGACACAATTTTCATCTCCAAAGACTTCCCAGCCCAATAAGCCTTCTTCCGTGGGAGGGATGACATCTTCCGCACCCATGACCAAGCCATTCATATCTACTTTCAACTGCACGCCGCTTCGTGCTTCAGAAATATTCATCCTTAACCGAAGATGATCGCCACTCTGATAGAATTCTTTTTCTTCACCATCACTGCCAACACCATACACTTCCCACCAGTTGATCAAGGGGCTGATCGAATCGACCTTCACTACTTTAGATTCATGCGGCCCTTCATTCCCTACCTTATCCGTCAAACGCTTTATTCCAATAACGACCTCTTCCTGTCCAGCCAACACAACATTAGGCATCGTAAAATTACATTCTACTAATCCCTCATAATTCTCACAAGAGGTTGGCAAGACATTATCCCCTAAACCGAGATGAGCAAGATTGATGACGATAGGGCTTTCACTTCCACTATCGATCTTCTCTAAGTCTATCCCCACACCCTGCTCTCTCACCTTCAATATAACCCGCTTATCACTGCCAGAATTGATGTAACTCTCTCCTTCATACGTTTGAGGAGTGCCAAAAAATTCTACTTGCGGCGGCTGAGTATCAAGAACAAATGTTTTCGTTACTGTACGAGAAACTTCATTGCCAGATTCATCCTTAATGGTAAATCGTACTGGTACATCAGCAACAGGATCGACGAGTACTCTATCCCAAGTGCATGTCCAAAGATTTTCCTCTTCTTCTGTGGGCTCGGGCGAACAAGTATTAGGATTGGCAGAAATAAAATCGACAACATCTGATTCCGCAGTGACTTGCCCTACTTCCAGATCTCCCGTTTCAATGATATCAATGCTCATTCTGGTTACCAGAGGAGTGATGCCCATGAATTCTCCTAAGGAAGTGAAATTCAAGCTGCTGTCTACTAAGATTGGCTTGACAAAGTCAATGTTGAAATATTTGGCAGCAGACGTGCTTTCATGGCCAAACCTGTCGATGGCTCGTACCTTGATCCCTTTACGTTCTTCTCCCGTCAGATAGCCGGCAGGGTTAAACGTTCCTTCCGTGCCAAAATCAGCAGCATAATGGAATGTTCTATCAGCATCGGTAAAATCAGTATACGTTTCCAGAATTTGATGTGTTATGACATCAATAATCTGTATCTCTTGTAATCCTACCCCACTTCCTGGATCTTCTACGGAAAAGTCTACCAAGACGTCTTGCCCTGTCTGTTGTGCCGTCAATCCAGTAATCACGGGAGCAGTACCGTCAGCGGTGATAGAATCCCCATTAGCATTATTTTCAGGGAGATATTTCACTTCAAAGGTATACGTATCCTCTGATACACCGGCGCTTAAATCACTATTGTATTCGCAGGTTGCTCCTCCTGTACTTGTGCTGCTGCATGTCTCAAAAGTATCAGTCCTGCCGCCTAAGGTTATCTGCATCTGGTCAGTTGTTACCGTTTCACCAAGGAATCCCGTGATCAATGCTTCTATGGTCCAGACATCCCCATGGGCATTGACAAAGCCCTGAATGTTATCTCTTCCGGAGTTCTGCGTTATTTTTACCGTAGCAGCAAGAGTCTGAGCGGAGTAGAAGGGCATAGTTAGGATTAGAACGATGATAAACCATGCAGTCATCTCTTTTGCAGTTTTGCCTTGCGTACTCTTTGTTGTCATGTTGTGTCGTTTGTCTGGTATCATGGGTATTTCACTGACCTACATGTTTATCGGTACGTCGGCTCTAATTGAGCTCGAAGATGTTTGGATATATTGGTCACTTCAGACATCATCTGAAGATCTTCCAAGACTCTCAGCCCAGCTATTTTGGGAACTCCTAGCTCATCAAATCCG
>DATDXI010000020.1:0-2744 GCA_035289385.1 Candidatus Nanoarchaeia archaeon
AAGAGCAGCACGATGCATCGGCTCATAATGGTCATTGATGGTGGTAACCCAGCGATGAACATCCACAGCAGAATGGTTATGAGGAGTGACAATCGCATCAACACCAGAATTCAGCAACATGATCAGATGCTGTGCTAATAATGGCGCCTGCCCATCATATCTCTTCCTGTCTTTTTCTCCTTGCATCCGCGTATGGCCAACGTCATGGACACCACGCTCCTGAGCGCTATAATTTAAGGTATACGCTAAAACCACAACAGCTTCAGCTCCCTGATATTTCGCGGTAAATGCAATCTGGCCCAGCTTCGTTGTTAAATCCGGAGGGGTATAATCACTAGTGAGGTTATGGACTAAATTCACTATTTTCCCCTTTAAGCCATAACCATATTGGGGCTGGCCATCAGCAGTAGAATAGTTTGCTCTAAAACGATCAAAAGATTGAAGTTTAAATGTCGGCGTCGCTTCGCCATCAGACCATTCCCTCAGCGTCAACAGTAAATTAGGTGAAGAGCCGCTTAAGCCGACGTGCTGGGCTACCCGTCGAGCATCTAAAGCATAGCCACGGTCAGCAACCACAACCCTATTCTCTAGTGGAACAGGACCATCGCCCAAATGGTAATGAGAAATATGGGGCATTAACGCTAGGGACATGCTCTGCTCAGCAGCAGAAGTCCTATTTATCTTTTTCTGCTTTTTTTAGTATATGTTATACGACATATCACTAGGCACCGACATGAAATGACGATCAAAACCGGTACTGAAAAATTGGGCGCTTGACCTAAAATGGTCATAACTATACAAAGACGAAATATTTATAAATAGCGGGTCTTTCAGGAGTTACCGGAGATCAAGATGACAGATAAGAGGATACAATTAAGCGAATTTCATAATCACTACCCTGAGGGCTTGGATGCTGCTGGGGTTAAAAGATTAGATTGTGAGACTGAAAGATTTGGTTATAATGTTAGAAGCGGCCCTTATACAACGACCATTTATGCATCTCTTGTTGAGGAACATTATATTTTGAGGGAACAACAGGCTGGTTATGGACAAATTGATTATGATAAGATTTTCGGAGTTTCTCACACTGTGGAAGAAGCTGATAAGCGACTATATGAAAGAGCAAAATGGTCTGCTGGCGTCACGGCCAGATGCGAGAATGTAGAAACTCTGGATGATTTAACCAGACATTGTTTGCCGTAATATCTCTTCGGTCGACCTTGTATAACAGCAAATGGTGATGTTGAGAAGATACCCTTAGCCAATATCCCCCAAAAACCTTATAAAAGCCCCCTTGTACTTTCCTTCTATGGCTAAAAAGGACATGAATGAAGAAGAATTACAGCAGAAGTATCAGCATTTCAAGCAGATCCAGGAACATCTGGAACAGCTCTCCCAGCAGGCTGAACTGATGAATGAGAGAAATGCGGAATTAACAGTGACCAAAGAATCGTTGGAAGAGATAAAAAAAACAAAAGAGAAGACAGAAATTCTTGCACCTCTGGCAGATGGCATCTTCATGAAAGTAGAATTGCGAGACCGCCAGAACTTGTTAGTCAATATTGGAGCTGATACGGTTGTTCTTAAAACCGTTGATGAGGTCATTGAGCTTATCGAAGAACAGAAAAAGGAATTATCTTTGAAAATAGTGCAGTTGGAATCGATCATGCAGGAGATGCAAGGCCAAGCTCTAGCGATCTATCAGCAAGTTGAAGGGCATCTGGGGAACTGATCATGTTTGCCAAGCTTAAAGAAAAACTGAAAGAGAAGCTTTCTATTTTTTCTAAAAAGACCGTTGAAGAAGCAGAAGAAAAAAAACAAGAATATCCCTCTGTTGAAACTTCTAAGAAAAGTGCAATCACGGCAGAAGATCTCCTCCAAGAATCTATTCAGGAAGAAAAGAAAGAAATTAAAGAAGTGGGAAAGAAGCGTGAAGAAAAAGAGGGGAAGAAGCCTGAAAAAAATCGATCGGAGCATATCAGCAAAGCATTCCATGAAGAAAAGGTCAAAGATGTTCAACAACAGAAGAAAGAAAAGCAGAAAAGAATAGAAGAGCCTAAACAACAGATTATTCCTCAGAAAAAAGAAGAAAAAGGAGAGAAAGTAGTTCTTAAGAGAGAAGATCTACCAACTGTTTCTGATGAGAAAGAGTATTTGAAATTTGATCAAGAGAAAGATGATGAAGGCCTTATCAACGAAGCATTGGAAGAAAAGACTGCTACTCTTGAAGAAGAAAAAGAACCTGCCAAAAAACAACAACAGCCACCGCTTGAAGAACAGGAAGAACACGAAAAACAGAAAGAACAGGAAAAAAAATCATTCTTCTCCAAGATAAAACAAGCCTTTACCACAAAAACTATCTCTGCAGAAAAATTTGATGAGCTCTTTTGGGACTTAGAAGTTGCCTTGTTAGAGAATAATGTGTCAGTGGAAGTGATTGAAAAAATAAAAGAGGATCTAAAGAAAGAGTTGGTTGACAAGCCTTTGCCCAGAGATGTTTCAAATAAGATCGAAGAGACGTTACGACAGACACTTTCTGAAATCCTTGATGTTGCTAGCATAGACCTCCTTTCCAGGATCAAGGACAAAAAGCCTTTTGTCATCGCTTTCTTTGGCATCAACGGAGCGGGAAAAACAACATCCATTGCAAAAGTCACAAAATATCTGCAGAACAAAGGAAAAACAGTCGTTCTTGCTGCTTGCGATACCTTTAGAGCTGCCGCTATCCAGCAATTGGAAGAGCA
>DATDXI010000021.1:0-4640 GCA_035289385.1 Candidatus Nanoarchaeia archaeon
TAAAGGAATCTTTGTCAACTGGTGGGTTACTGGCAAGGGTGGAAAGATTTCCAAAAGCAAGGGCGGAGCTGAACCTATTCCTGAAGCTATTCAAAAATATGGTGTTGATGCGATGAGATTTTACTATGCTCACATCGGCTCCCCCCATGTTGACGTAGTCTGGACGGAAGATATTGTTCTCAACTATAAAAATGCCTTGGAAAGAATCTACACGCTTGTCCAAGAGTTGCAGAAAGCAGACGGCGCACGAAAGACTATTGACGACTGGCTGCAGTCAAGGATCAATCGGCATCTGGTAAAGATAAACAAGGATATGGAGTCTTACAACCTGCGGGAATTAGCATCAACAGTCTATTACAACATCCATGAAGATCTTAAATGGTATCTCCGACGGGGAGGAGAGAATAAAAAGTGCATTTCAGCCGTACTCTCGATTTGGACGCGGCTGATGAATCCTATTACGCCACATCTCAGTGAGGAACTTAATCTGTCAACAGAGCTGATGTCAGCATCGTCCTGGCCTGAAGCAGATCAGAAAAAAATCAGTCTAGAGGCGGATGCTTCTGAAGAGCTCATCAAAACAACGATGGAAGGTATACGGAATGTGCTGAAGCTGACTAAACTCGACAAGGCGCAGAAATGCACGCTCTTCGTAGCCGAGCCGTGGCTGTACGACTTGTTCAGGATCCTCTCCAAGGAAATAAACGTAACTAGGAGTGTCGGCGAAATCATGCGCAGAGTCCTTGAAGAAGAGCAGATGAAACTGAAGGGTAAGGAAGTAAGCAGAATTGTCCAAGCAGTTGTCAAAGATGTCTCTAAACTACCCGCATTTGTAACCACACCGGAAGAGGAAGTAAAAGTACTGCGGGAAGGCAAGGAGTTTCTGGAGAAAGAGTTCCAGTGCGAAATTAAACTTGTTCCTGCTCCTGAATCAGGACACGAGAAAGCAAGAGCCGCCATGCCCGGCAAACCGGGAATTTTGGTGGAATGAACTATGTCAGCTTTTCTTACAAAATTGGCCAATCTTGGTAAGATTATCTGGCTCCTTCTAGGTGCTTTCATACTTCTGTGGATAGGATACTTGATCTATAAATTGTATACTATCAGCAGCCCAGGATTAGTGTTGCTAGTGGCATTTCTTCTGATGATGGGCCTTGCTCTTGCCGGCATCTATATCCTCATTACCATCACCGGAAAAATAATTAGCTTTGGTATAAAAAGAAAGAAGCAAAAATGAAACACACTCAATTACGCAGCAAGGATGCTCTGCCTAGAAAACCAGGAATCTTGGTGGAGTGAGGGAGAAAAATTAAAATGACCACACTTACCGATCTATTAACTAAGATGATTCCAGAACATTACGAACTTGATGATATTAAAATCAAGCCTGATAGTGATATTTTTGATCAAATAGATTTGTATACAACTGCATCGTTTCATAGCGTTGTAAACGCTCAAAACTACCAAGGAGTGAATGTGATTGTACCAGTATCTTCAATTGACGATGATGATTGGGTAGACACAGAAGGAAACCCCGTACCTGGGCAAGAAATAAGAGAATCAACCACAATAATCAATGGAAGAGAACTTGCCGGGCTAAGACAGTTAGAATCTGGATTAGTAGTGCCAGAATGGATTGCAAAAGAAGCAGGACTTCCTCACAGGATATATTTCCCTCCAGAAAGAATGTATACCACCCCTGGAGCGATGACTATTGCAGATAGCCGATATTTTTAACCCGTTAACTCTTATGAAACGAATCCAATTAAAAAGCAAGGATGCCAATGAAGAGCTTGAGCAATATAACCTTACTCTTTCCAAAAAAGATCATGTTGAGCTGCTTGAAGACAAATATAAGTTCATTCTCATCAACAAAAAACCAGCATTTTTTTACCATGACGATCGAGCCGTTCCTACTCTTAAATTCCTGCAAGAAAACAATCTCCTGAAAAAAACCACGATCGATATGGGTGCAGTGAAATTCATTATCAACGGCGCCGACATCATGCGTCCAGGGATAAAGGAAATTGAAGATGGGATCAAAAAGGATGATGTTATTGTCATTATTGACGAGAAAAATAAGAAACCTCTGGCTGTCGGAATAGCTCTTTTTGGCACAGAAGAGATGAAAGCAATGAGTTCTGGCAAGGTAATCAAGAACATCCATTATGTTGGGGATGAAGTTTGGAAGTTTGCCTAAGCTTCTAGGTGCCCTATAAGAGCCTGCTAAAGCTGCTTTTATGAAACCCTCTCGTTCGCACCCTCCCCGTCTATATATATCGAAAGGGAGGGCATGGCCTGTCTGACGACTGGCAAAGTGCTCACTGGCCACATTGGCGAGGGTTTCATATTAGCCTGCTAAAGCGAAATGTATAAAAATTACTCCTTCTTTGAGCAACTCAAAGATGGAGCGGTTTGTTGTAGGTGTCGATATAGGCAGCACGGGAAGCACGCTGGGCCTTTTTCTTTCTGACAGTACTACGCAAAATGATACACAGAATAACAATACTCCTTTGAGGACAACAACTGTCACCGTATCGGAATATTCTGGTTCTTTTGATCGCTTCACGGACACATTAGCAGAAAAGATACAGCACTTAATTGGTTCCGATCCAGTCGAGGCTATCGGCGTTGCTAGTACTGGTATTTATAACCATGAAGGATGCTGCGTGAAAGCATCAACCGTACCGATGCTGGAAGGAAATAACATTCCTCTAGCGTTAGAAGACCGATTAAATATCCCAGTAGCGGTAGGAAATGATGCTGATGCCGGCGGCTTAGGTGTAGCTGAAGTAGTTGGAGGTGAGTTTCTTTATTTAGTGATGGGAGGTGGCTTAGGAGGAGCCTGGATCTCTGAAGGAACAATCAACTACGCGTCCAGGGACTGTCATAACATCCACCCAACATCTGAACCAGGGCATGTCGTGAGCTTCCCGATAGAAATGCTGAAAACAGTGCTGAGTTCCCGCAATGGAGATTATGTCGTTCTCGAAGAGAATTTACGTCAAGCCTATCCTGCAGACCGGATTTTTGACGATTCTGCAACCGGGATCAGGGCAGGGAGAGTAGTGTCTGGACATGGGCTTTTCAGATTATTTAGATCAGTTGCAGGGGAAAAATATCCGGACATTGATGATCCAGCTACAGCTGGGGAAAAGATAACAGGATTACGCCGGTTTCTAGTTGAGGAAGCCATTGATACTTATGACATCTTCAGCCGTCTTCTGGCCTATGTTGCCAATGAAGTTGTTAAAACCGCAACAACTGGAAGCAGAAGAGAGGAACCGCTACGCATCTATATCGGAGGAAAACCGGCGCAGGCCTTTCATTATTTTGCACCCGCAGCACAAGGTTTTTTAACTGCTTTGTATGATGCACCTGCACGCCTTCTTCGTACTCCCTACAATGACGGCAGGAATGCAAATCTGATCGGCGCTGCGGTGCTGGCCAGAAGGTTGATGATATAAGTGATTTCCTAATAAGAAGTTTTATCCCGAAAGATATATAAAGAATTTTACCCCTTATAGGAAGAAAATGGCAAGAAAATATACTATGCTTATTGAAAGAGATGAAGACGGCTGGCTAGTTTCTGAAGTAGTTGAGTTACCAGGCTGTCATACTCAAGCTAAGACCATGGATCAGCTAATCGAAAGGACAAAAGAAGCTATCCAAGCTTATCTAGGTGAAGGATTTGCTCCTGAGATTAAGCAAGAGTTTGTAGGAGTTCAAACAGTAAAGGTGTAAATTCTTGGCAAAATTGCCAAAGTTAACAGGGAAAGAACTAGCTAAAATAGTAGAGAAAGCAGGCTTCCTTTACAGCCACACTACTGGCAGCCACATGATCTACAAACATCCTGACGGAAGACGTACAACTATACCACATCACGCAGGTGAAGAAATTGGCCCAGGACTGCTCAACAAAATTATCAAGCAAGATTTGCAGATGAGCAGGGAAGAATTCTTAAGGCATGTAAAATGATTATCAACAAAACTAACAACAACATTATTTCAGAAACAGAAGTCAAGTGTAGATCATTCTGTTCTCAAGCCAGAGGTTTAATGTTCAGAAGAAAGCAAAATCTGGTCATGACTTTCAACCAGGAGAAAAAAGTGTCCTTGCATATGTTCTTTGTCTTCTATCCCATAGATGTTTTGCTTCTTAATAAGAATAAAGAAATTGTTGAAATCAAAAGAGATTTCAAACCATTTACCTTTTGGAATTCCAAAGAAAAAGGAAAGTATGTGGTGGAGTTGGCTTTTCCTTCAAGCTACCAGAGAAATGATAAGATAGAACTACGATAAAGAATTTTTCAACACATAGCCCTGCAATCGCGCTTCTAACTCAAAACCATAATCATGGCCGAAATGACCATGCCACTGGTGCAAGGATGCTTCCATCCGAAAATGGCTTGCCCTGAGCATTTCTGTTTCCTCTACTGCTTTGCTCCAGAGCTTATCAAAAGCAGCAGTAATAAAATGATAGCCGTCTAAATAAGGACATTGGCCTGAAGCATATAGTTTTGTACCTCCAAGAGATTGTAGTTCTGATTCCTTAAACATCTGCCCTTCTGACATCGTTAAGTCCACAGAATAAAACCAATCAAAAAAAGGTTGTTCTCCTCTCTCCAAGAGGACCGGTA
>DATDXI010000022.1:0-10005 GCA_035289385.1 Candidatus Nanoarchaeia archaeon
CTTCTCCCGTCTGGAGAGAAAAGATTATAAATAGGCTATTTTATGTGATATTTACCAATACTTTTACCATGGCTAAACATAAGATTGTGCATAAGAAGGACGACTGCATCGGCTGCGGAGCTTGTGCTGCTATCTGCCCTGATTTCTGGGAGATGAACGATGAAGGCTTATCTCATCTGAAGGGCAGCAAGCTGGAAGATGGCAAGGAAGTCCGCCAGATTACTACCGAAGAAGACCGGGCTAAGAACCAGGAAGCTGCTGATGTCTGTCCTGTCCAGATCATTTCTGTAGAAAAAGAAGATTAAGTCACATAAATTTTTAAAGGATTATATCTCTTATATTGGAATGTTCATTAGAGATATATATGGTGGTTTTGGCATGGATGGTTATCCCCTTCAAAGTACACCTCATAATTTATGTAGAGTGGTTATGGGAGAACTAATATTTGATGCTAAGAGATATCTTTTATCGCATGAAGGGTGTTTAGGGATAGGTCAATATGATCCCAGAAGTGTACCTCTTTGTCATCCCGGTGAGTGGGAAACCATGGCAAGATGGCTGTATGTGGATATGGGTCACTCTTTTACTCTGTTGACAGTTGATTCTTCAAAGATTGTTATTTTATCAAGAAAAGAACATCAACTATTGCGTCATGGGGAGTTTTTTGCTTTGGTTCATGAAGATGCAATTCAAAAATCGTCACGTTATGTGTGGAGTAGCGGTAAGACTATTGAACGATTGACACATATTCCTCCTGAAGTAAGAATGTTTTATATAAATCGGTTTAAAGAGTGTGAATCTAAAGTTCCAGTATTGGAAGAGGAAGTTGCCTTAGGGGGGCAATGACACATTAAAAGGATAGAGTTTTATCATCTAAAAGATAGGATTTCTCAAATTAAAGTTTATGTTCTCGTCTCAGCTGATGGGCAAAGGCGATCTGATGGTGGTTTAATTTTGCTATCAAAGCATTATGCTTCTGCAGCAGATCTTTTAGTGTTGTCGTGGTGCTGGAGAATTTTTGATGATGTTTTAGCTTATCCTTCTCTGTCGTTGCCTTGATATGCTTCTCCTGATGTTTCTGGGCCTTATGTGACAGGCGTTTCATCTTCTTGTTAACATTCAGAAGCTTCTTGGCATAAACATACAGATATGCTGCTTCATTAGCCAGGCTCATGGCGTTAGAATAATGTTAGTACTTATATGTTTAACGGAGAGGCATTTCAAATAGAAGCTTTCGACAAGTGACATGTTCTCCAGCATGGAATACAGCCAATCTATGAGCTAGGCAGTTTATTGGAAAATAATCCCACTGAGCTCCTTTTCCTCCCAGGGTTATATGGGGGTGATAGTTGTCTAATGAAAAATTCAAGTATCCATCCTGCAAAACTCGAGGGATAGTACTGACTGTTTCACCTTTTTTTCTGAATAGTATAGTAAGATCACCACTTTGAAATTCTAAGAGGGGTTTTAATGCAGTGAGTATCATTATGTGCGTTTTTATCAATAGTTCATTTTTTTCAATGTTGAATCCATCAGACTTTCTTAAGCCGAAAGCTCTCTCAATAGCTTTGATAGTTATCGGCACAGGTTTAAGTTTATCTTTAAGCTTCGTTAATGCTGCAAAAACATCAGGCAGTTTCTTTTCTTCAACAACACCGATACACAAAGAATTATGGGGAACAAAATCATCTTTTTTTAAAACAAATAATTTATCTTTAATCTTCTTATTCACCTCAATGCAAATATCCATCACATCATCTGGAGGAAGTAGAACAACATCGATGGCTATCTTTCCTTTGCTAATAGCTGCCTGTACATTATCTTTTCGGATCATTTGGTTTTGGCTCTTGATACTGGACATGATGATAGTGGTGTGCTGACTCCATTTAAAGTTTTCTGAGACTGGTTTTCTTATAAACTAAAAAGTTGTAAACCAAAAAGTTTATAAGTTTTTTGAACTTAAATTTGACCAAGAATTTACTCACTTCTTCTTCACGATGATCATGCAATGGTCTTTCTCGAAGGGGTCAAGCGTCTTATAATCGATCACCGTAAATATTTTATCTAAATTCTGCCGGATCTCCTCAAAAAGCTGTTTCGGCTTGCGTTTGACGTCGATGCTTCGAGCTTTCACCGCCAATAGCCCATACCCTCCTTTCTTCAAGAACAATTCACAATTTCTCACAAAAATATCCTGCTGGTTTTTCTGGGCAATATCTTGATAGACAATGTCTGCTTCACAAACTCGAGAAACATATTCTTCAGGATGATTGGCATCTGCCATGACCGGAGCGATATTCTTCCTTTTTTCTGCCAGAAAAACTAAATCTCTCATCACTCGAGGTGCTGGATCAACAGCAAAGATTAACCCCTCTTCTCCCACCATATCGGAAACAAAGCTACAGGTATATCCATGAGAGGCGCCTAAGTACAGAACAACATCCCCTTTCCTTATCCCTGCATTGGTGCAGCCTTTCATGACCATCGCTGCTAATTTACTCCTGCTGGGATCAAATTCACGATATTCATCCTGCCCTTGCCGTGTAATGCGTTCGTCAAAATGGCTTCCTTTGTAAATAGATTTAGTATACAATCTCTTTCCGTCGGAATAGAGTTCAAAGATCTTATCTGGTTTTATGGCGCTCATGTTGCTCTCGTTTCTTCACTTCTCTCCATATTCTTGCTTCCTCTTCTGCAGTAGCTTTTCTCTTCTCTTGGACAAATGGCTTCCTCTGTTTAAACTTTTCGTGGACATTCTGCAGAAGTTCCTTGACATCAA
Source organism: Candidatus Nanoarchaeia archaeon (assembly GCA_035289385.1). GTDB lineage: Archaea > Nanobdellota > Nanobdellia > Woesearchaeales > GW2011-AR9 > JACOZM01. Next base: position 2,780 of record DATDXI010000022.1, read on the forward strand.
CAAGCCCTTCCTCTTCAGCCTTAGCGATGAGACAAAGAACATCCCAAAAGACGTCGCCTAACTCTTTTTTAAATTCAGGCATATTCTTCCTTTCCAATTCAGTGAGCAGTTCATCAACTTCTGCCTTCACATCGATAGCCCGCTGCTCGATGGTGCATTGCTGCGCCCAGGCTGAATATTTATGTGCTTCTTTGACAAACCGATACAGGTCAGCAAATTCCTTGTCCATAGATCAATAATTCCAGAAATACTTTATATTTCTTGCGTAATCGCATGATGGCGGTTCTTTGCCGACTTAAAATTTTGCCAGTTTGGCCGGACAGATCTAGAAAAATCTGCATGAAATATATCTGCATGGGCAAAATCTGCCTGTTCTAAGAGACTATTCTTAAAAATGGCTCGCCGCAATCCCGCTCCTTGAAACGTGGTCTGGCTGGCAAAGACACTGGCAGAAAAATCAGCTTCATGGAGGATGCTATTCGTAAAACTATTGTGAACATATTCTTTTTTTCCTAGGAATGAAGCTCTGGCAAACGTGCTTTTTCCCAATTCTGCGTGGTCAAAGCGCACTGACACCAATTGCGCTCCTGAAAAATTAGCGTTGTTTAGTGAAGCGAAATCAAAATCCGTGAAATAAAGGACTGCCTGCTGAAAGTTGCTCATCTCCAAATTTGTTCTGGCTTCCTGCTCTTTCCTGAAACTGCAATAATACAGTTTCGCCTGGCTGAAATCTACTCCTAACAGATGAAGGCCGGCAAAATTGACACGCTTCATCATTGCAGACGAAAAGCTTGTTCCTGGTGTGATTCTCGTTTTTGCCAAATTTGGATCGATAAGTTTTGCTCCTTGAAATGACGTTCCTTCTAAGTTTGCGTGATAGAGATTGGTATGGCAAAGTGATGCTCCTTCCAGCAAAGAATACTTGAGGTTGGCATAACTTAAGTTTGCTCCATCTAGATTGGCTCCCTTGAAGATCGTGCCATATTGAAGTTGTGCTCTTCCCAGATCAGCATTTCTAAAATTTGCTCCCGTCAAGTTTGCTCCAGAGAAATCCGCTCCCACAAGATGCGCTTCGCTAAAGTTTGCCCCTTGAAGATTGACTTGAGAAAAATCAATGCCTTCTGCATGGATATTTGAAAAATCAAAGCCAGGCAAGCCGTTGACAAGCAACTTTTGCTGGGCATGGTGCACATCTTTTTTCTTGAGTTTCTGATAAAATCCTTGCTGGGTTAAGAGGTCGATGGTCATTTCTCTTGACGAGAGAACTTTCTGCGGATCAAACCATGGTTCGCTGTCGAACAGATGGGCTGCGCTGGTGATTTCGTGCAGCATCAGCTTGCTGTATTCCTGGATTGTTTTGACATGAAAATCTACCCTGCCTAGGCCTTGCTTTAATCCCTCATAGGCTTTTCCCATCCTTTGCAGATACTGTTTCGTCGCTAAGATATTTTTTCTGGCTTCTTGAAAATCTTCCAGTTCTGGCAGCTCTTTCAATAATGGTTCCAGCGCCAGAACTGTTTCTGTAACTTTAGAAAAACTTCTTATGTCAATCTTGCCTCGGGCAACTTTTCCTGTTGCTCGCTCTGCAGCTTGAAGAAGATCATCTATCTTTTTATGTAAATCCTGAACGTTGACCATCGTGCCTCTTTTACGAAGTGAAAGACCTTTCCTTTGCCTCTTTTGCAGGGCAAAAGACTTGCCCTATGCCTCTTTTACGAAGCTAAAGACCAAGTATAGCTTCCATAACCCCTTTAAAAGTCAAAGAGATTTATATAATTATCGAGACCTCAGCTTCGCTTCCATCTCTTTGCGATACTCTTTTGCCAGGAATTCTCCTTTGAAATAATCCAGCCTAGCGCAAAGAGATAACTTATCTGCGAGCATCCTTGCTGCTTTTCCTCGCTCATTTCTCTGGGCATTTTGGATAAAAGGATGTTGAAATAGAACTCCATATTTTGGGCTTCTTGATCCCGTCAAGATATGCCGAAACAATGCTTTTTCTGCTCCCAGCAACTGAATGGTCGAAGCAGGCAGCATCGCTAGATGTTTCAAACTTTTTCCCAATTCCAGAAGCTTTGCAGCGATCGTCGTTCCTGCTAACTCCTGCAGATTTGGGCAATATTTTTTCAGGACGGTTTCTAAATACTCTTCATGCTTCTCTCGTAAAGAATAGAGCTTGTTGATCTCTTTCGCTAAAAGGACAATCTCCTCCACGTGGTGGTGTTCCAGGCTTGCGCCAAAACTGTCGCTGGGCCTTTTGGCATCTACAGCAAGCTCAGCGAATTTTTTGTTGTCGGTAACTGTTTCAGATAGTTCTGGATAATACCACGAGAACCATTCCCTCAGCCGTTTTGTCAGGGTGTTGCTGACCTTATCTAGCTCATTGATATTTGAAATTGCTTGCGTGATGAGCTGGTCGTCAGATACCGAATGGCGCAAGCTCTTTTTTGTCAGCTCGATATTTTTTTCATGAAATGCTGCAAAATTGCTCTTCTCCTTGAAGAGAGGAAGTGTCTTCCGTATCATCTCCGACGGAAGCTCCATGGTCGTCTTCCCTTTTTTATAATGCTGGAATCCAGGATCAATGATAAAATCCCCTAAGATGTTTTTGAGATGGTATGCCATTTCATTCATGAAAAGAAAGCTTTATATAAAGTTTGCTTACGAGCTGAGATGAAATGACTCTCCGCTTAGCTCCTCAACCTATTGACTGTTTAAGAGAACTATAATACTTTTTCAACTCAGAAACAATTATATACATTCTTCTCTTCTTCTAATAATAAGAGGCATGATCGATGAGTGATAAACTTATTCCGGATAAAGGCTTTGCGGCATTGATTCTGATAGGGATGATCTTAGTAGCCATGGTCTTGATGAGCGACATCTCTTTTGATGTTGAGGATGAACCTGACGATAACCGCAGCAATTATCAAGGCAGCAGCGAAACACTAAAAAGACTCAATGAAGGTCTTCCTGATTGCGGGAAGTGTATCAAGAACTGCCAATGGACCCTGTTAAAGACAAGAGAAGAATGCCAGGAGCAGTGTATCCCTGAAGAAACCTGTATTGAGCCTGATCTTTCTTAAAGATATGTTTAACCTATTTTTCCTCTATCTCCGAGGTATCTTTCCCTTTCATTTTTTCTAATACTGCCTAAAGCTTCACCGTACGTATTTAGTTCCACAACAAAAATAGTGGCAGGTCGGAAAATTCTGTGACCTGCAAGCTAGCAAGGCTTGCTAGCAATTCAACGACTTTACGTAGAAATGGTATGAAAAACAGTATGTTTAAGTTTAAAGTCTCGCAACAAATATTGTGCAAGAAATCTCTATGATTTCTGCATCCTAAAAATCTGTTGATTTTTATGATCTTACGAACCTCTTAATGAATTTTCCCTCTTGACCAAGCCACTATTTTCACAGAACTAAATACGTACGCTTCACCAAAATCTTTATAAACAAACCGCATTCTTGAAGAGAATCCATTACATAAACTGGTCAGTTCAGCTGATAAAGTGTGTATCTGGACAAACCTTATAAGGGTATTATCTGTTGGCAAGGCTGAACGTAGTGAACGCCTGCCTTTTGGATGATAACCTTTTGTAAAGGTTATGCCTGAAAAGGTCATCATCACGGAAAGAAGTTTCTCTGATGAAGCCAAGAATAGGCAGTTAAAAACCATAGATTGGAGGAATCCAGTGTCATAGTCTGTAGGACGAAGCGAGACGTAGTGGTCGAGCGCACGTCGTACGACCTGAATGATACTGCTAATAGTTTATGTCGCAACCAAACATGCCCCGACGGGGAAGCTTGCAATACTGGCCGAGAAAACGGTCAAGGCATAGTTTAGTTAGAGTGCGCTCTTGGGTTTCTACTGCCGGTGTCAAGCCGTCAGCATTTATCGGCTATAAAGCAGGGATGACCCAGCTCCTTATCGATGATAACCATCCCAAGTCGATGACCAAAGGAACTCAGGTCATTTTTCCTGCCACCATCGTCGATTGCCCTCCATTAGCCGTCTGCGGCGTTGCCTTCTATAAATTTAACAAAACAATGACATCTGTTTTAGCACCGAAACTTGCTAAAGAGTTAGGCAAGAAGATCCAGTTACCCAAGAAAACGAGTGCTTCACTTGCTGACATAAAAGATTTCGACGACCTCCGTCTTCTCGTCCACTCTCAACCAAAATTGACACCTTCCGGAACTAAAAAACCTAAATTATTAGAATTGGCTATCGGTGGTTCTAAAGATCAAAAATTCAAATATGCTCAAGATATGCTGGGTAAAGAGTTAAGTGCCAGCGATGTTCTCGGTGACGTCCACCTTCTCGATGTCAAAGCAGTAACCAAAGGAAAAGGGTTTCAAGGAACGGTTAAGCGTTTTGGTGTTCCTATCCGGCAGCATAAGGCAGAGAAGACGAAGAGAGGGATTGGAAACTTAGGATCATGGACTCCTAAACGGGTTCAATTTACCGTCGCTCAGTCAGGGAAGATGGGCTATCATCAACGAACAGAATTTAATAAAGAATTATTGAAGATCGGCACCAATGGGGAAGAAGTGACTCCTCAAGGTGGTATTATAAAATATGGCGAAGTGAAAAATCAATATCTTCTTATCAAAGGATCTATTCCTGGGCCAAAGAAGAAAGCTGTGGTCTTAACACCTGCTATCCGGCCAAACAAGCATATGATGAAGGGGGTTTACACCGTTAAATCTGTTCTCCAATGAAACTAGCAATCCTCGATTCGGAACGGAACGTCAAGGGGCAGAAAGAGCTGCCTCAACAGTTTTCGGAAGAATATCGCCCAGACTTAATCCGAAGAGCAATCATGGCCTTGCAGAGTGCTGCTCGGCAGGTATATGGTGCCTCTCCAGAAGCAGGGATGCGCTACTCCTCAAGAGTTTCCAAGAGAAGAAGAAATTATCGTGGATGTTATGGCTTTGGTATTTCTCGTGTCAACAGAAAAGTCCTTTCCCGTCGGGGAATGAGAATGTTTTGGGTTGGAGCAACTACCCCTCAGACTGTCGGCGGAAGAAGAGCACACCCTCCTAAATCAGAAAAGATTCTTGAACGAAAAATCAATCAGAAAGAAAATCAGAAAGCTATCCGCTCGGCGATGGCAGCTACCATTTCCAAGACATTAGTTGAACAGCGTGGCCATAAAGTTCCGGAGAAATATCCTTTCATCATTGACTCTTCTGTAGAACAGCTAGAGAAGACGAAGGATATTACTGCTACACTCTTAACCTTAGGATTTCAGGATGAATTAGACCGGTCATCGGTCAGGAAAGTCCGTTCTGGACGGGGAAAATCACGGGGAAGAAAGTATCAGCGGAAGAAAGGTCCATTGGTTGTTGTCAGCGGCGATTGTCCTCTATTAACTTCAGCAAAGAATATTGCTGGGGTTGATGTTGTTGAAGTCAAAGCTCTGAATGCTGAGCTGTTAGCCCCAGGATCTATGCCGGGAAGGATTACCTTATGGACAGAAAAGGCGATTGAAGTATTACAGGAGACAAAATTATTTATGTGATGATCATGGCAAAACAGACGATGGCAGAACCAAAGAATAAAAAAAATATGGACCTCAAAAAAGTTGTTTCTCCAGAACATGCTGCAAGCCTTTCCGATGAAATAGACCCTCACAATATCATCAAATATCCTTTGTCGACGGAAAAGAGTATCCGGCAGATCGAGTTTGGCAATAGCCTCATCTTTGTCGTCAATCCGCGAGCAACAAAAGGCGACGTGAAGAAAGCGGTGGAGCAGCTCTTCAATGTGAAGGTTGCTAAAGTAAATGTTCAGAATTCCTTTGATGGGTACAAAAAAGCATATGTGAAGCTGGCTGCAGGAAGCATAGCTTCCGATGTCAGTGCAGACTTAGGGTTGATATAAAATGGGTAAAAGGCTTATTCAGCAAAGAAGAGGACGTGGAACACATACGTATCGTTCCCCTAGCTTCCGCTTCAGGGGAGAAGTAAAGTTTCCTCTAGGCAATGCCCAAGGGAAAGTTGTTGATATAGTCAATTGTCCGGGCCATTCTGCTCCGCTGATGGAAGTTGCTTACGATAATGGGATGAAATCGTTATCCTTTGCTCCAGAAGGCATCTGTGTTGGTAACGACGTCGCTTGCGGAACGACAGAAGTGAAGACAGGAAATATATTATTATTACGAGATATCCCTGAGGGGACGTTGGTCCACAATTTGGAATTACGTCCTGGAGATGGGGGGAAATTAGTCCGGTCTTCCGGAACATCAGCAAAGATTGTTGCTAAAAGTGATGATATTGTTCGAGTACTATTACCCTCAAAAAAAGAAAAGGTATTTTTACCAGACTGCCGAGCAGCAATCGGTTTAGTGGCTGGTGGAGGAAGGCTGGAGAAGCCTTTCTTAAAAGCAGGAAAGAAATATTGGAAGATGAGAGGGAGGAACAAGCTTTATCCAACAGTATGTGGTATCTCGATGAACGCTGTTGACCATCCATTCGGTGGGAAATGTTCTCACGTCAAGGGAAGGCCTACTCAGTCGCCGAGAAATGCTCCTCCGGGAAGAAAAGTAGGGAAGATAGCTCCACGAAGGACGGGAAGAAGGCAATGATGAGGTTACTATGGCAAAGATAACGACATGGCGCGGTAAAACGGAAGAGGAAGTGCAAAAGATGGACTTTAACGAGTTCCTGAAGCTAATCCCATCTCGACCAAGGAGAACCCTACAGCGAGGCTACAACCCACAGCAAAAAAAAATGCTGAAAAAAGTGTCGGACAATCACAAAAATATTCGTACTCAAAGCAGGGATATGATCATCATCCCGTCGATGTTGGGCAAGACGATAAAAGTGTATAATGGGAAAGAATATCTCCCTATCATTGTTACCATAGATATGCTCGGTCACCGTCTAGGTGAGTTTGTCTTGACGAGAAAAGCAGTCACTCACGGCTCAGCAGGATTAGGAGCAACCAGATCGAGTAAAGGGGTTTCCGCGAAATAGGTAAATAATCATGAACGCTAAAGAAACATCAGGAAAAGAACATCTTGCCGTAGCTCGGGCTTTGAATCTTCCGATATCTACAAAACATAGTATCGAGATCAGCCGGACGTTAAGGTATAAGACTACTGCCTTTGCCAAGGCTTTCCTGGAAGATGTCATTGCTATGGATAGGCCTGTTCCATTCAGGACATTCAACAAAGATATGGGTCATAAAAAAGGGATGACTGCCGGGCGTTATCC
>DATDXI010000023.1:0-13242 GCA_035289385.1 Candidatus Nanoarchaeia archaeon
GCAACAAGAGACGCCGCTCCAGCAATAATCCAAGGAAGGCGGGAAGGTCTCTGGAATGGAACAGCTTGCTGTCCAGGGAAAGGAGAAGCCTCTTCAGGAGCAACCTCTTCATTGCCTGGGGAATTGACCATAACCAAAGGCACCGGAGAAGTAACTTCACCCGGAGGAGAGAGAATCTCTGGTAAAGCAGGTGCACTACTGCTTGGAGAATATTTAGGAACAGAAGCCTCTTCATTGCCTGGGGAATTGACCATAACCGAAGGCACCGGAGAAGTAACTTCACTCGGAGGAGAGAGAATCTCTGGTAAAGCAGGAGCAGTTCCACCATTCTTTGGAGAAGATTCAGGAACAACAGAAGCAGGCGATTCATCAGGAGGTAATGGCCTATCTCTGCGTTGTTGTTCAGCTTCGTATTCCGATCTCATGCGTGCAACAACTTCTTCCGGTGATGCAGAATCACCAGAGACATCGGCAACCATCTCTGCTAGAGGAGATCTCCGCAGATCTTCCAAGCCATAGGCAAATGAAGCGAAGCGAACTTGAGACTGTGCTAAGGCATCCGCAGAAGAAAGAATGACGTAGGTAAGAGTATCGCTCAGATAGTCAACGATTCTTTCAAATTGTTCCCGATTATTGCGGTCATTTCTAGTCATTCTCCAAAACCGGGGAAGAGGAACAAGAAGCTCATCATAGGCAGGGAACATCCTGCTCCCTTGCTGGGAGAAAAACTTGTTTCTCGCTTCAACCACAACATACCTATCCTGATTGAGATGAGACCTACCATCTGGAGAAGTATGGACAATCATGCCTCCTTCACCATAAGGATTACCCCAACCACCAGTAAAGCCAGCATAATTAGCTACATAGAACCTCACTGCATTAGCATCATCAACTTCAAATCCTCTATCATCGCTGACGGATAGATGAACGATCCTTTGCTGTTGCCCATCACTTTCAAATCTAGGAGATAATCGAACTGCTGACCATCCCTCAGAAACTTGAACATCCTCAGAGGTCTCCAAGTGCTCCGGGACAAGAAGATGGAGCCTGTCGACGCTTACTATATATCTCTCTGTCGTAACAGTATCTGGTTTCCATACCAGCATCCGTGAGCTGCTCCTTTTCACTTTCAGATCAGCCGCCTCCCGCTGCGCCAAGAGACAATCCATCAAGTGGTTGTAGTCAAAAGCATCATAAAAACTTGTACCTCTTTCCGGCTGGAAGGTAATCTCTCTCCTTCCCATAACCTCATACAGCCTTTCCAAAGGGATAAGATTCCCATCATTTAATTTCAGCCTTAGAAAATCAAAGGTCATCGTGTCATCAGGAGAATATCTTTCATTAAAATGCAGAGACACGCTAACACCGGGCAATTCAACAGGAGATTCCACCACCAGGCTTTCTAACGTTCTTCGCTCTCCACGAATATCTGATCTTTTTATCTCACAAGTAACAGAAGGGTCCATGGCCCATAGAGTCGGCGCATGATAGCTCCTGAGCATATATGAAATAAGGCCACGAAGAGCAGTCTCCGGACTACAAAAATCAATATCCTCTTTCAAATCCTCTGAAATATCTGCTACTAAAACGGGCATTTTAAAATTAAAATAGGCCGAACTTTATAAAGCTTTCGTTTTATTTACTACTATTAAGTAACAAATTAATATTTTCCTCCCCTTCCTAAAACGCAAAGAATTTTCCACCAGGTTTCGGTGGAAAATTCTTACGCATGAAAATAAACGGAGATTTATTTTCAGCGCAGAAATAATAGGTTATAATCAAAGATGAAAGTAAATCTGTTATACCTACACCAGCAGCCCATACTTATACCTCCTTTTCTCCATTTCCATAGAAATATATAAAAGCATCCCTGATTGCATCATTCTATGAAAAAATCCTTAGCTTCCATAGAACTGGCTGCCATCGTCAATGAGCTGCAATTTCTGGTAAAAGGGAAGATATCAAAGATCTATGATTACGGCGAGAAAGAATTGCTGCTGCAGCTTCATGCCCAAAACCAGGGGAAACAGCTGCTCCGCATCATCCCAGGAAAACTGCTGAACATAACTGACAAGAAAGAATCTCAGATGAACCCTACTGGATTCTGCATGCAGCTTCGGAAATATTTGGATAACGCCAGTATCATCAGCATTTCGCAGAAAGGCGGGGAACGAATAGTTGTCATGGAAATAGAGAAAAAAGAGAAATACTCCCTTATCATAGAATTCTTTTCTACAGGAAATATCATCTTCACTGATGAAAAGAATATGATCATCGGCAGCCTCAACCGACAGATCTGGAAAGACCGTGTGGTCAAGCAGGGAGAAAAATATGTCTTCCCTGCCTCCCAAGGGAATTGGAAAGACATCACAGCAGGCCAGCTGGTAACTATTCTCCATAGCAGCGACAAAAAAAATCTGGCCACATCCTTAGCTATAGAGCTCAGTCTGGGAGGAGTATATGCCGAAGAGCTCTGCAAGTGCTCAAGAGTGAATAAAGATCTCCTGCCAAAAGAAGTGACTAAACAACAGATACAAGCTTTACTGGATACCTTGACCGAATGGAAAAAACTTTTAGAGAAGCCGCAAGGATACTTTTATGCTTCAGAGATCACTCCTTTCCCCTTAGCAGATCAACAGCCCCTCAAGATAGTCCCGACATATAATGAAGCGATCAATACCTTAAATCCATTACAAGCCATCTCTCCCTTCCAGAAAAAGATAGCTGCCCTGCAGAAGATGATTGCCGAGCAAGAAGAAGCGATTACGGCTCAAGAAGAGAGGGTCAACAGAAACAGGAAGAAGGGAGAACTGATCTATGAGCATTATGCTGCTCTCAGCCAATTGCTAAGAGCAGTCGAAGAGCTTCGCCAGACAAAAGACTGGAAGGCTATTGAACAAGAGTTGAAGAAAGAGAAAAAGATAAAAAAAGTTGACTTGAAAGATAAACAAGTGATTATTGATTTATAGGTATTGAAGAGATGACACTAAAAAAAGAAGATCCTAAAAAGTAAAAAAAAGAAAAGCTCATCATTCACTTATTCCCTTTCGATAACCCTTCAAGAGCTCTCAGGACTTCTAATGGAACAGCAAAGACGACCGTATTGCTTTGGTCGCTGGATATCTCATTGATGCTCTGCAATGTCCTTAGATGCAAGGCACCGGGAGCTGTCGCAAGAGTTCTCGCAGCTTTTGCCATATTTGTTGCTGCTTCTGCTTCCCCTTCAGCCTTGATGATGACTGCTCTCTTTTCTCGTTCAGATTCCGCTTCCGCCGCCATAACCCGTTTCATATCCTGAGGCAATTCGATGTGTTTCAAGTCAACAGACTCCACTTTTATTCCCCATGGATCAGTAGCTTTATCTACCGACATCTGGATCTTCTTCGATATCTTATCCCTTTCCCTCAACAGATCATCCAGCGTCACTTCTCCCACAACATCTCTCATCGTCGTCTGTGATAGCTGAGAAGTGGCGTAATAATAGTTCTCGATATCGATAATCGCTTTCTTCGGGTCAGCAACCTTAAAGTAGAGGACAGCATTTACCCGCACAGAAACATTATCTTTGCTGATACAGTCCTGATCAGGAACATCGACCGCTTTAACCCGAAGATCAACTCTCTCCCAAGATTGAAGCACGGGAATGACTAACCGCAATCCCGGCTGCATCAACCCACTGTATTTGCCTAACGTGAACTTCACTCCCCGCTCATATTCGCGGACAACTTTCAGTCCCGTAAGGACAAGAAAAACGAACAATGCCAATAGTGCAGGCATAAACCCTATTACCGATAAAAGTGCCATAAAATCATTACCCCCCAAGTTAATTATTTTATTATCTATCGATCAAGAAAGAAAAGTATATAAAAATTGTGATTTTAGACAGATGATTACGAAGAACCATATTCCTACCGACGAAAGGTATCCTCATGATCAGACATTCTTTTATCTTCCTGGAAAGGATTGGCAGCAGAAAAGAGCAGCAGCTCTGGAGTCAGGGAATAGAGTCTTGGCAGGATTTTCTGAAAGCACAGGCAATCAAAGGGATTCCCCTTCTAAAAAAACAATACTATGACCGCAAGCTCAGAGAAGCACAGGAAGCCTTAGCATCAGATGATTCTTCTTTTTTCATCGGAAAACTTAAACTGAAAGAGATGTGGAGATTGTACGATTACTTCAAGGAAGAATGCTGCTTTTTAGACGTGGAGATAGATAGTTTTGGCAGGGTTATCCTTGTTGGACTATCCTCCGAACAGCAGACAAAACATTTTGTCTATGGAGCGAACCTCGAGCAGCTATTGCTCAAGAAAGAACTTGCAAAATATAAACTTCTCATCACGTTCAACGGCTCCTCTTTTGATCTGCCGAAACTCCGAAAGCAATATGGCATAACCCTCACCATTCCTCATATCGACCTAAAGCCCTTATGCATCAATCTTGGCTTGAAAGGTGGGCTGAAAGAAGTCGAAAAGGAATTACATCTTCAACGGCCTGAACATCTCTACGGCAATCCTGTTGATTTGTGGAAAGCCTTTCATGCCTCTGGCGACAGAGAATATCTGGAATTATTGATAGAGTATAACCGTGAAGACACGGAAAACTTAAAGTGGATCATGGATCACATTTATAAAAGGATGTCAACAGAGATTATGCATCACGAACAGATAGAAGAGAATAAAAGAAAGTAAAAGATAGTGAAGAAACAATGATGATCTCACCAACATCAGACGAACAGTACATGCAGAGAGCATTAGAACTAGCCAGAAAAGGATTGGGTCATACTTCTCCAAACCCCATGGTCGGAGCAGTCATTGTAAAAGATAACAAAATTATCGCTGAAGGCTACCATCAGCAGGCAGGAAAGGACCATGCAGAAATTGTTGCACTCAAGAAGTGCTCTAGCTCTTCATCCAAAAAAGCAACATTATATATTAACCTCGAGCCTTGCTGCCATCATGGCAAAACTCCCCCCTGTGTCGACAGCATCATCGCCAGTGGAATTTCTAAGGTAATGATTGCCACAAAAGATCCTAATCCTCTCGTTTCAGGGAGAGGCATTGCCGCGCTGAAGAAAGCAGGAATTTCAGTGAAAGTAGGTGTTTTGCAGCAAGAAGCAGAGGAATTGAACAAGATTTTTTTCAAATATATCGCCACAGGAAAACCTTACATCTATCTCAAGGCAGCCTTAACACTTGATGGAAAAATTGCCACAAGGACAGCAGAATCAAAGTGGATCTCTGGAGAAGACGCAAGAGCTCTTGTCCACCAGAAAAGGAAAGAGGTTGATGCCATTCTTGTGGGAAAGCATACTCTCCTGCATGATGATCCTCACCTTACGGCAAGAGTCGGCCGTAGCACCAGCTTCCCAAAAAGAATTATTTTAGGAACAGAAAAAGATGTTCCAAAAAATCTTCATATCTTTCATCAAAAGGGAGAAAATATCTTTAGGAGTGGAAAAGACTTGACAAAAATACTTGATGACTTAGGGAAACAAGAGATTACCAGTATTCTCGTAGAAGGAGGCAGTTCAGTATTTTCACAATTCATCAAGCAAGGACTCGTTGATGAGTATCTTTTCTTCATCGCTCCAAAACTGCTGGGGGATGAACAGGCTATCCCCTTCTTCCAAGGGCAGAACACCACTTCCTTAAAGGAAGCCACCAAACTGCGCTTCATCAGCACAGAGATGGCAGGAAAAGATGTCCTCATAACAGCTAGAAATGATAATAAAAATAAGAAAACAAACACACTATGGTCTCATTAATCATCTGCCTCTCTTCAGGCAAAGGAACATGGACAGAAGTGATCAAGATTATCCAGGGCAAGAACTGGCAGAATATTTTTCTCATAACAACAGATTTTGGAAAAGACAATTTCTCCCTCCAGAAAGAAAACATGAAACTGATTATTGTCAATCCTTTTGATGAAATAAACGCTATCAAAGATATTATCAAGAAAGACCTCCATAATCAAATCTCTGATTTTGAAGTTGCCTTAAATTTTGTCTCTGGCTCGGGAAAAGAACACATGGCGTTGGTAGAAGCTATCATGGAACTAGGGTTAAACTTTCGGCTGATCACGCTCATCAATGGAGAAGTTGATAGTTTAGGCTTATCAAGATGAAAGATTAAGAGTAAGCAACCTTATTTTTAGAATCAGAAAAATATCCTCACTCCATGACTCTATACCATCGATACAACAGCTTATCGACTGCCTTGACAAGCTCATATTCCTGTCCAGTGACTTTGATGCACGTGCCAAATGATTCTATTTTTGATTCATTGCCTAATGTTAACTCTATCACAGGCTTCTGCTGAGGATTTTTTTCACAGCTGATGATTTCCCGTGTTTCACACACAGGATCTTCAACAGTACATGACCCTACAGGCCTTCGATCTAAGCCTTTAACCACATTAAAACTTAACTCGGAAAGAGCCAACGTATAAAATTTATCCTTAACTCCTGGATCGATGGCAATAAATACGTCTTCACCTTTGTTAAATTCAGGAGCAAGATTTCCGGTTATTTCTATCTCTTCAACCTCTAGTGGGTTGAAATGGAGAGGAAATTCGATAATACGATCCTCCGTTTCCTTTCTCGTCCACCATAGTCCTTCATATTTTACGACGCTGAAACCATTATAGATGATCCCTACTTCCTTATCCAAATTCCCCGCAAGATTTTCCCTATGGAGATCTTGGAGTGTGTAAGCGATAGCAGAACCTGTCACTTTAGCCTGCTCATACAAGCCAAACCCATCACTTAACGAAAAAGCGATAATGCCAATGATGACCGCTGCTGCAATGAAAAGAAACTTCTTGTCAGAAACTTTTTTTGGCTGCTGTTTTACCCGCTCTTCCTGCTCCAGAGCCTGAGCCATCTCTTTCTTATTTTCTTCTTCCAGCCGTTTATTGATGTCGAGATCCATAAGTGAACCACTTGACTAAATAGATACAAGATAAAAGCAAATAAGGTATTTATATGGTTTGTGCAAGAAATTTCTCCCTCTGCGGACTATTTTGACTATTTTGGCTATTCCTCTGCATCTTCTGCAGATAGAGCCACAGTTTTTTCCGCACCTTTTCCTTCAGCTCAGAAGAGAAAGGAAGCTTCTCTATTTCCCCATCCCAATCGATGTCCGGCAGCCGTGTCAATGTTCCTACAAAGGTCCTGCCAGCCTGGCCAGCTTGGTCTTCGATCTCCTGAGCAAGTGAAGTTCCAAATAATTTGGTGGCTTTAAATTTTGATATGGAATTTGCTCCAGCCTGTAACAGCAAAGAAACTCTCCCTACTCGGTCCTCCCAAATACCACATTGAATATCTAATGGTGGAAACGCTATCCGTAATTTGGCGATCCACCACGCTTGCTCTTCTTCTGTCGGCGGTAATGAAGCAGCAAACATCGTCCCTTCCTGAGGGATAAGGCCATAGACATGAATTTTATCAATATCATATTTCTCAATAAATGTTTTGAGCAGCTGAAAATCTTCTCTCGTTTCACCCATCCCTACAATAAAGGTCATCGCTCTGGCTAAGCCCAGTTCTTTTGCGGCAACAAACATCCGCTCATACGGAGCTAATGGCTTTGAAGGGCAGACAAGCTTATGGAGCACAGGGTTAATAGTCTCCGTACTGCCAACAACACCTTTAATATAAGGTAAAAATTCCTGCAGCAATGGCTTTGCTATTGGCCCTATGGACAGCCATATTTTCTCTTGGGTTATGGCATAGATCTTCTCCAACAAGTCTTTAATTTCTCGAGGAGTAAAAACGCCAATGCCTCCAGTAAAGAATCCTATTTCCCAGCCGAGCTTTTTTGCCAGGATAAATTCTGCTAAAATAGATTCTACTGTCCGTTTCGTTTCCACAGGTTTTTTATCTACCGGCTGGGTAGACATGTAACAAAAGGTACAATCTCCGATGGTACAGCCCCAACTAAAGAAGATCGCCCGCTCAAAGCCAGTGGTAAGAGGAAAATGTTCCTTATAGATTTGTCCCGCCTGCTGAACCAATGCTGCAATTTCTGGATCCATACCTAGCAATTTTACAGTGTATTTTATAAGGTTTTAGAGAATATTTTTAATGATGAAGAAAGAAGTACATACGAAGATTCTACTCCGGCTTTCCTAATGATCCTCTTCTCTTCGCCTTGTGTACTGCTGCCGACAAGATCCAAGCGCAGAGGATAAAAAAGAGCAAAGAGAAGACGAACGAATACAATAAGTTGAAATAATTGAGTGGCTGATTGCTTAAGCTGGCGCGAAGGCCTTCAAAGACATGGGTAGTGGGAAGGATAACAGCTATCTTTGCTGCCCAGGAAGGCAAGGCGCTTAACGGATAAAAGACGCAGCTGAATGGCTGGATGATCCAGATGGTGCTCCAGCCCAACACTTGCACGCGAGTTCCATAGCGAAAGATGAATGATGTTACCAATAAACCTAAAGCCCAGGCAAAGATGAGGAGAATACTGACAAAGAGCCCAAAATGCACAAAATTAAAAGTAAAGATATTAAATTGGTACAAGACAAAGCTGACGAGGGATACAGTAAAGAACGATAGAACGGAACGTACCGCCCCCATGATAAATAAAGAGACTGCCAGCTCCTTAATGGTTAATGGTGAAGCAAACAGATGATAAACATTCCTGCTCCAGAAATTTTCTAGGACATAAACTGCCACATCCTGGCTTGATCTCCATAAGAAAACCCAGAGGATGATCCCCCCTAAGATCATAGAAAGGATATTGACATCAGAAATGCCTTGGATGAAATGGGTCATGAAACCCCATATAAAGATATCCAGCAACGGCCAATAAAAGATATCAAACAGCCTATCAGCGCTGTTGATGGTGTTATAATAATAATTCCATAGCATTGCCGTAATTCTGTGCCATCTCATCGTCTTCTTGATCTCCGGAGAAAATAATCCTCCAAGGTTGGTTTGTTTACCTGTAAGTCATTGAAAATAATATTTTTCTGGACGAATTTTTGAAGGAGCGGATAGAGGACATTCTGCCTATTTTGCACTTGGAATACGAGATAATTCTGCTGCTGCTGGAAGGAGATATGTTCCGCAGTGAGCAGCTCCTTTGCCCTATCGATATGCTTTGAGAAATGCAGGTGAACATTCTGCCAATTGAGTTCCTGCAGCAAATCTTTTCCTGTTCCTATTTTGACGATTTTGCCTTTATCCATAAAGGCAATCCGGTGGCATAATCTTTCCACTTCCTGCATGTAATGAGAAGTGAAAATTATCGTGCATTTGGTTTCCTTATTGAATTGGATGATATGGTCCCGGGCAATTTCCGCCATGTCTGGGTCTAATCCAACCGTACATTCATCCAGAAACAGCAGTTCTGGATCATTCAACAATGATTTAATGATGACGAGCCTGGTGCGCTCTCCTGAGCTAAGATGACGTGTAGGGATGTTCAATCGTGAAGAAAGCATGAATTTGTCTGTCAAGGCCTTGATTTTCTCTTGAGGATTCTTCACTCCATATAATTTTGCATAGACCAGAAGATTCTCCCGGGCAGTGATGCTCCTATTTAAATCATAATACGGAGTTGCCACGTTAAAGCGAATCTTGCTCTCTTCTTCATACTGATACAGATCCTTGCCAAAAAGATTGATCGTTCCTGAATCGGGATACGTAAGCCCACTGAGGATGTTGATTAAGGTTGATTTCCCTGCTCCGTTCACTCCAAGCAAGCCGAATATCTCCCCCTTTTTTACCCGTAGAGAAACATTATTGACCGCCTTGACTTTCCCTTTCTTTAACGGAAATGTTTTCACTATGTTCTTAGCATCTATCACATCCATCCTTCCAGAAAGTTCAACGAGATTTATAAACGTTTAGAAAACAGATGTCACGCCACACGAAAACCAACGAAGATTTGTTTTCGGTGCTGAAATAGGATAGTTTTCCTATTTCATGCATCTGAAAGGCGGAGACTTCGCTACGCTTCGTCAATGAAACAAAAAAAAGCCCCTGGGGAGATTTGCACTCCCGATCTACTGCTTACGAGGCAGTCGCTTTAGCTACTGAGCCACAGGGGCATGATAAACGTAATAGGGGATTGAGTGAGCAGAGCGAACGAATATCGCCTGCACTATCAAATGGTGCTCCATTTGCTATCTGAGCCACAGGGGCATGATAAATTAGTTGTTCTAAGCCCTTGTATTTATAAAATTTAGGGGAAAGAAAACACAACAGGAAAGGAAGAACAAAACTCACGCTTCTTTGCTCTTCTTCTCTTGAGCACAGCTCTTCTCTGCTTTTAAGCTCTGATGAGACCGGTAAAAGAAATAGCCTAAAACAACAAACGTTAATACCGGAGATACCCAGGTTGGAACATCATAATGAAATCCTTCAGCGACCATCACAGTTCCCAGGCCAAAGATAGAGTACATCGCCCCATTCTTTAGATATTTATACTTCTTGACCCGTTCGATATTGCCAGCAGTCATCTGACGTACAACTACAGCTCCTAAGCCATTGCCTAACAAAATCAACGGTACGGATAAGGTAAAGGCGAATGCGCCTAAAACACCATCCACCGAGAATGTTGCATCAATGACTTCTAAATATAAGATTTTGCTCCAGTCACCTAAGCTGCCTTCCCCATGGATCATCTCATGCTCCGCTTTCTCTGCATTTTGCTTGAAGCCATGAGTGATAAAGAAAGCTGTCGAGCCGACAACTGCCCCAAATGCTATGAATGAATCTATTTTCATGGCAAACCAGACAATCAGAGTTAAGATGACTGAAACAACCGCAAAAAACCAGATAGATTGGCGATGAAAGAACCTCTCGACATGCAAACCATAATTCTTCGACTCCATGAAGAGCCAATGGAAGAAAAGAAACAACAAAAATATCCCACCCCCCATCATTAAAACAGGGGTTGATTTTTCAACAGCTTCAATGACTAAAGGATCTGAACTGAAAGTAGCAGAAAGTGATCCTAAAAAGCCAAGCGACGGAACAGTGATCCAAATGATCACCCAGGGAAGCAGCCCCCTGATGATAAACACAGCAAATAGAATCCCCCAGCGCAAGAACCACCGTCTCGCTTTCTGGGACATCGTTCCAAGAACTTCAGCATTGATGACAGCATTATCGATGCTGCTTACCGTCTCAAATAAGCATAGACCTATGACAATAAGAATCATTGAGATGATGTCCATAAGGCACTAAAAAAGATGCTGAGTTAATAAATTTTTACCTGATCTGCCCCAACAATTCTTCTTTTGTCCTAAACTTCTTCTGACAGCTAGAACAAATAGGATATTGCTTCTTCGAACCTACTTTCTTGACGATAGTGCCTTGGATCTTCTCTAAGAATAGTTCTTGAAGTTTCTCATCACAGATGCTGCATTTGGTCATGGAACAAAAGAAAAAGAAATGAGGTTAAAAAGGTAATGGTAACAAAATCATAAAAGTTCGTGAAACTCAGTTGCAAAAATCTAACCAAAACCTTTTTAAATAACAGTTAGGTTTAACCTAACTATCATGAAGAAGGAAGAAAACCTGCTGAAACTATTTTTTAACCAGCCATTGAAACCTTGGCACTTTGAAGAAATTCTCAAGACTGGAAAAATAAGCCGCCCGCAAGCTTCCTTATGGTTAAAAAAATTCTTGCAGGAACAGCTGATAAAAAAGATACACCCAAAAAACAAAAAGCCATACTATGTTGCCGATTATGAATCACCGAACTACCAGAACTGCAAAAGAATTCTAGCTTTGCAGAAGCTGCATCAAAGCGGACTGTTGAATGTTCTTGTTTCTCTGAAAGAAGCAGAGTGCATTATCCTTTTTGGCAGTTTTAGCAGATGGGATTGGTATGAACAGAGTGATATTGACCTATTTATCTACGGAAAGATTCCTCCCTTAAATTTTCGCAAATTTGAATCCATAGTACATCATGAGATACAGATATTTAATGCTGGAACAGAAAAAGACTTGCAGAAATTAGGGCCAGCATTGCTAAGAAACATTATTAAAGGCATTACCATAAAAGGAGATATACCTTTAGAGGTTATTAAACATGCAGTCATCTAAAACAGCAGAAGAAGCATATGACAGGTGTATTGCAGAGAACAATCTTTTCCCGCTAAGCGAGATAGATGAAAGCAGAGTTCGTTCAAATCTGGTTCTGGCAAAAGAATGTTTTGAGGGAGCAAAGGAAAATAGCATCAAGAAGCGCTGGAATGCAGGTTTCATCTCTTCGTATGACGTTCTCCATCTCTTGACTGAATCACTTTTGATTTTTGATAAGATAAAATCAAGAAATCATCAATGCCTGTTCACCACTCTCTGTGTGAAACATCAAGAATTAGAATTGGACTGGCTTTTCTTTGAGATGGTCAGAGCAAAGCGCAATGGATTACATTATTACGGCATGCTGATAACAGAAAAAGAGTGGAAATCCATAGAATTGCAGCTAAAGCTTTATATCTCTACCCTAGAAAAGGAAGTAGAAAGGAAACTGAAAGAAGCAGGGAATAATACTTCATGATAGTTCCGTTAAGAATCAGTTCAGAAATAGCCCAGTCAAGAAGAAAATACCTTAGTGAAGAAGAGAGAAACCATGAGAAAGCGAATAGCCGTCATCGATAGAGAAAAATGCCATCCCAATGAATGCGGGAACTACCTTTGCGCTAAATTGTGCCCTGTCAATCGTGCCGGAGGAGACTGTATTTATCCAGGAGATGATACTGGCAAAAAAGCAAGGATTGACGAAATGTTATGCACTGGCTGCGGCATCTGCCCAAACAGATGTCCATTCGGCGCCATTACCATCATTAACCTTCCGGAAAGTGTCCATAAAACGCCTCTCCATCGTTACGGAGAAAATATGTTTGAATTGTATTCATTACCCACGCCTCTATTCGGCCAAGTCACAGGAATCGTTGGAAGAAATGGTATAGGAAAATCGACGGCATTTAAGATATTAGCCAATCTATTAAAGCCAAACTTAGGAAATTGGCAGAATCCGGCAGAATTTAAGGATGTCCTCGACTATTTTAAAGGAACAGAGATGCAGAGATTTCTCGAGCAGCTGCACCATGATACAATCCGGCTTTCCTATAAGCCTCAGCAAGTTGACCTTATCCCAAAACAATTCAAAGGAACCGTTCGGCAACTCTTGGGCAAGATCAATCCTAAGAAATTAGAAAGCATAGCACAAGAACTGCAGCTCAACCATATCATGGACAGCGATATTTCCAGAATCTCTGG
>DATDXI010000024.1:0-5874 GCA_035289385.1 Candidatus Nanoarchaeia archaeon
ATAGTATTGGGAGATGTTGTGATCAATGAGATTATGTATAATCCTTCCGGTCCAGATGAAAGCCATGAATGGATTGAAATTTATAACAATGGTCCCAGCGACCAAGATTTGACTGGATGGACTTTTTATGAAGCTGCTACAAACCATGCCCTAACTGTTTCTCAAGGAGATATCCTTTTACCAGAAGGGGAATATGCCATCATTGCAGACAATGCACTCCAATTTCTATTAGATTATCCAGGATTTCTTGGGATAGTCCTTGACAGCTCTTGGGGTTCGCTGGACAATGGAGGGGAAACTATCGGAATACGAGATGATCTTGGAGCAATTGTTGATACTGATGTCACTTATGCTGATTCTTGGGGAGGAGACGAAACTTTTGATAATAGGAGCATTGAAAAAAAAGATGATACCGGAGATAATTCTGCAGCAAATTGGATGGAAGGAAACCCTTCTGGAAGCCCAGGAAGAATTAACAATGTAGCACCAACCTTCACCTCAACACCTATCACTTCCATTAACGAAAACACTCTGTATTCCTACTCTATCACCACGTCAGACCTTGATGGAGATATTGTAACACTAACTGCACCAATGAGAGCTGTATTCTCATTTACCGACAATGAAGATGGCACCGGAACATTAACCGGAACAATCACTGATGATGCTGATGTCGAACCACATGCTATCACTCTGGAAGTATCTGATGGTATCGCTCCAGCAATCCAGCAATCATTCACCATCACAGTAAATAACGTCAATGACGCTCCTGTTGCGAATGAAGACAGTTATTCCATCAATGAAGACACCTCTTTAGTCATTGCCGCTGCCAATGATCTTCTGGTTAATGATACTGATTCTGACACAGGAGACAGTCTCATCGCAGAATTAGCCACCGATCCTTCAAACGGAGTAGCAACTATCAACAGCGATGGCTCATTCAGCTACACCCCAAACCAAGATTTCTTTGGAACGGATAGCTTTACCTATAGAGCAACCGACGAAAGTGGTGCTTCTGATACGGCAACGGTAACCATTACCGTATCCGCTATCAATGATAACCCGATGATAGCAACCATTCCTGACCAAACATTTATCGAAGACAGCCCTGTTGACAGAGTGATAGATGTCACGGATGTTGATGATGATGAAAGTACGTTAACGTTAAGCTTGACAGGAATTTCCCAGCCAATCTTCAGTTTCATTAGTGGTGTATGGCATCTCTTGTGGAATAGCCCACTAAATTCCGATGTGGGACAGGTCAATGGAGTTACGATTACAGCAAGAGATACATCATTAGCTTCAGCAACATCTAATCCATTTGGAGTGACTATCACCAACACCAATGACGCGCCAACAGCTAGTGATATCACAGAAAACACGAATGAAGATACTGAAATTACTCTTACCATCAACAAAGGTGATGAATATACAGATATAGATAGTGGAGATGTTGCAACGTCACTAACGGTATCTAATATTCAAGGAGCAACTATCACTACTTCTGCTTCATGCTCTGCAGGAATATGCACCGTAGGAATAACTCCAACGCAAGATTCAACTACAACAATAACAGCAAATTACGTTGTCAACGATGGAGATGCAAACTCCAATACTGCTAGCATCACCATAACTGTAACCCCCATCAACGACCAGCCCGTCATTTCAACAGTTCTTATCGATGATGTTGATGTGACTGCTGATGCTTCTGCAACGGTGACGGAAGGTGTTATATTTAGAGTAGAAGTTAGGGCTACGGATGTAGATACCCTAGAAACCAACTTGATGATTGATCTGGATGCATCAATGATAGACACATTTTCCTTAACTTCTTTAGGAGCAGAACTTGATCCTGACAATGATATGGCATTTGAAATGCTTCTTCCAGCAAGAGACGCTCTTCTTAACCTAAGTCTTGTTGTCAATGATACTGATTTAACTACACCTGAACTTTCACAACCAAAACCGATCGAACTCTACGTCCAGCCCGCTCTTGATTTCCAAAACGTTATGATTAACGGAGTAGAAAATGAAGGCGAGGAATTTAGCGTAGACGTCGGACAAGAGATAACCATCTCTTTTAGCATGGTCAATAACTTTGATGATACTCTGGACCATGTAAGATTTACCGCAGAAGTGACTGGTGGCAGTAATTTTGCAAGAATTATTTACGAAAATAATGGCAGCTGGGCCATGCTCCCAGAGGATGAGAGAGAAGAATCATTCACCTTTATGATACCTATTGATATTGACGTTAATGACTTTACCTTGACCTTAGAGCTTCTTGAAAACAGTGGTGATTATGGCATGTTTGAAGATATTTTCTTCACTATCGACAGGAAAGAGCATGCAGCAGTCATTAGCGGGTTAAATACCAATACCCCCAATTTAAGCTGTTCCAATATCGCAATCCTCAACCTCAATCTGACCAACACCGGACAATCAGAGATAACACCTGAAGTCCTTATCTATGACCGGGCAAAAGATTCCGCAACATTCAATAGGACGACAGGAGAATTTTCCTCTTCAGCAGGAAAACTCTATGAAGCAGAACTACCAGCCATCCCTTCATTAGACACTTCCAAAGAAACATTTAATATAGATGTCTCTTCTCTTGCGCCAGGAACAAAAACGTTCTATGTCTACATCGTCAGCCCTTTCTTCTTGGATGAATTCTTTGTCGGAGATTCTGGACAAGTTTCGGTAAATGTAGCAGATTGCGTAGCAAATTTCTTTCCCTCAACAAGTTCCATAATGCTGAGAGAAGCGCAGCAGCAAAGGTTTAACCTCAACTTAAGTGAGCCTACAACAGATATCCATTGGTACTTGAACGGAACGGAACAACTAGATTTTGTGGGATTACAAGAATACCCTTTCACCGCAAACAGAGTAGGACAGCACACGATCTTAGTAACTGCCCCTGACCAGAACAAAACGTGGACAGTAACTGCTTCGAACGTTCCTACATTAGGGCAATTCACGGCAAATATTCCAGCAGGTGTAACCTTAAGCCAGCTTGCATCATTTGATCTTGAGCTAGAAAATTCTTTGGGAAAAATATCCTTTGACTCACTGGTAGACCTGCGATTGATCACTAACTTCAGCATGGTCACGATAGGCAGTGATTTTGTTTTCATCAACACTAGTACAGCTCCCACGCTTAACAGGCAAGCGATAATAACGTTGAAGAGAACGTTCAATAACCCCACGATCTTATACGATGCTAGCTACAATCCAAACACTCTCCAAACCTGCACAGCAGCAGGAGTCAGCTGCACCTCGTTAGGTAATGCCGACGGACAATATTCCTTTACCGTGCAAGGCTTTTCTACGTATAAAGTCTTGGAAACAACTGATCCAAACCTGGTCATATCAGACATCGTCATCGATGAAACGCCTCGTGGACGAACAGCTACAGAGAAAATTACCTTAACTAATCCTGGAACATTGCAAGACCTTACGAGCATGCAATACCGCTTCGTAAATGTTGACGCAAAATATGCTGCTTCTCTCACCGGATTACCAAGCACATTGGAACATGGAAAAAGTGCAGAAATCCAGCTGAGCATCAGCATTCCAGAGACAGAAACCATGGATCAGCATGCTATTGGAACATTGGAAATTTCTGCCCATAACGGAACAGAAACGATCAGCAGCAATAAAACGATCTTCCTCAAGCCAAAACAGTTCCTTCTTGTAAATACTATAGAAGTGAACGGGAAATCATCTGGTGACCTTTCAGTAGATGATACCAACAAGATTGAAGTGGAAGTAGAGAATGATTACTCTGAAGACTTAGAAGATGTCTTGGTAACAGTAAGAATCCTCGATGTTGACGGTGATGACCTTGAGGAAGAAGCTGATGAATTTGATCTTGATGCTGGAGATAAAGAGACAGTAAGCGTGGAATTTGACCTTTCCCGAGAAGATCTTGATGAAGAGACTTATACGATAGAAGTTCTTGTTGAAGGTACAGCTACTGATGACAGTGATCATGAAAGTAGTGAAACGATCGCTGCTGATCTGGACATAGAAAAACATCACGTTGTCATAGACAATGTGCACCTTGCTGCAGACCATCTTCAATGCACCAGAATTGTTCCTTTAGATGTTGACATCAAAAATATGGGAAAAGAAGATGAAGAAAATATTGACGTCAAAGTCAGCAACAGCGCATTACAGCTAAGCTTGGAAGAAAAAGACTTGGAAGTAGACAGCTTCTTTGACCGAGATAACACCGATAGGGCTTCATTCACGCTGGACCTAGAGGATGCGCCTGAAGGAGAATATGATCTCACCATAGAAGTATTCCTTGATGGCAACAAAGAAGATGCTAAGAAAGTAAACATCACCATAGAAGACTGCTTGGCTTCTTCTACAACAAGCCAGAACATCAATCTAGCCGGGAAAAATGCTGCACAGCAGCAGAAAGCAACAGCAAGCTCCTCTGCAGACAAAGATCAGCCGATAACAATATCGTTTAGGGATACGGCAAAATATACGATGCTCATCGGCTTCCTCGTCGTCCTGCTGCTCTTTGCAGTGATCTTGGGATTAGCTATCCTGATCAAGAAGAAGTAGATTTTCTAAGGGAGAATAGTAGTTTTTCTTTATTTTTTCGTTGTTTAAGCTATTTCTTTCAGTTGTTCTTAGTGCTAGCCAGAATAATAAAAAACCCAATCGCAGCAAGCTGCGGAGTTTTTTAAAGTTTGTTGGAGAATTTATGTTTTTACTGCAAGTAGTGAGGATCAAGAACCAACAAACAATTTAAAAACACGCTCTTCTTTAGCAAGAATATCAGAGAATAGAACAAAGGATAACAAAATGAATAACCAAAAAATACCCTCCAGAAGCATCAAGAAGATGCTTGTCGACCATTCAGGAAATACCTATTCCATCAAGGATCTTGAGGAAGACTTCCATACCAAAGATGGGATCATCTCCAAAAAAGATTTGCAATCCAAGAAAACGTCGGTAACATCGACGAAAGGAAAGACCTTTCTTCTTATCCAACCAACATTTCCCGACGTATGGGGATCTCTGCAGCGAGGTCCTCAAGTAATGATCCAAAAAGATATCGGGATGATTCTGGCAAAAACGGGAATAAATCACCAATCAAAAGTCGTTGATGCTGGCGGTGGTTCTGGATCGTTATGTTTATCCTTGGCAAATGTCGTTAAAGAAGTAACAACCTATGAACACAATCCGGAACATCATGGTCTGATTCAGAAAAATGCCAGATTATTTGGCATCCTGAACCTTACCGTAAAACAGGAAAATGTCTATCAAGGAATCACTGAAGAAGATCTTGACCTGATCACCTTTGACTTGCCGGAACCATGGCAGGCTCTCCCTCATGCCGAGAAAGCTCTTAAAACAGGAGGGCATTTGGTTGTTTACTTGCCAAATTTAACGCAAGTGAAAACATTTATTGATGCTGCAAAAGAATCTTCTATCAAAGTTACGGAAACGATCGAGCTTTTGGAACGCAAGTGGAAGATCGAAGATAAGATCATGCGCCCGGAATTTGAGATGCTGGGACATACCGGATTTATGATATTTTGTAGAAAGTTTTGAATGAACAAAAAGTTTATAATATAATCTATTTATACTCTACTCTATGCGAAAGCTGGTGATAGGACTTTGTATTGTTGTACTTTTTCTTCTTTCTGGCTGTGCGGTGGGAAAAGCGGGATCTACGGGCAAAATAAGCACCGGCATTATTCAGAATGTGAAGTGCGGGGATACTATCACTAAAAGTGTTACCTTAACGGCAAAGGATTCCATAACCTTCAAGCCTTGCCCCAACAGTGGGCTAACTATCAGCACAGGCAAAGTTGTTCTTGATTGTAAGGGCTTGACGATTGGTGGTTC
>DATDXI010000025.1:0-7858 GCA_035289385.1 Candidatus Nanoarchaeia archaeon
TTTAAAAGAACCAAGAGCTACTATCTATGGTTGTTTTAATATAAAGCTTTAAATGCCTTAATACCTATTTTACATATTCTTCGCCTTAAAACGAGAGAAGAAAATATCTATCTGGTGTATCCCCTACCAAAACGTTTATAAATAACCTCTAAATTTAGTATGTTAAGTCCGAGTTCACGCGCATAGGACTATGATGTGCATATTCTCGGAAAGTATATTACAAATATTACAACCATGGCAGAAGATAAAAAACCGGAACAACAATTCAAGCACATCGTACGGGTTGCTAATGTAGATCTGCCTGGGGAAAAAGTTCTATCGGTGGCACTAACTAAAATCAAGGGCGTAGGCTTAAACTTTGCCCATGCCATCTGTACCGCTGCCGGTGTTGATAAATCTTCAAAAACAGGTTATTTAACTGCTGAACAGGTTGTTTCTCTAAACAAGGCAACAGCAACATTTGATACCATTCCTTCTTGGCTATTCAATAGAAGAAAAGATTATGAGACGGGGAAAGACCGTCATGTCTTGACCGGCGATTTAGCATTCAGCAAAGATAATGATTTGAAGAGATTAAAGAAGATCAAGACCTATCGGGGAGTAAGGCACTTGAAGAACTTAACGGTCCGTGGTCAGAGGACAAGATCCAACTTCAGGAAGAACAAAGGGAAGGTTGTGGGAGTTAAGAAGAAAGCTCCGCAGCCAGGAACAGCAAATGCAGCGGCACCAGCAGCTGGCGGGAAGAAGGAAAAGGATAAAAAATAAGGATTAAACAATGGGAGATACAAAAAAATTCAGGAAGAAGTACCAAACACCAGCACATCCTTGGAATAAAGCAAGAATTGAGGAAGAGAAAATTCTCGTTAAGGAGTATGGACTGGTAAAAAAGAAGGAAATCCAGATTGCTACGTCATTCTTAAAAAAATATAAGGATATCGCCAAGAAGCTTATTGCTGATCCCACAGAACAAGGAGCAAAAGAAAAAGAGCAGATGCTGACGAAATTGAAGAAGTTGGGGCTTATTTCACAAACTGCTGCCTTGGATGATGTTTTAGGGTTAGAAGTAAAAGATATTTTAGAAAGGCGTGTTCAGACCTTGTTATTCAGAAAAGGGCTGGCAAAGTCTCCCAAACAAGCACGGCAGTTTATCACCCACGGACATGTTATTGTCGGTGGAAAAGCAGTAACTTCACCATCAACATTAGTATCTATAGACGGCCAGCATGCCATTACGTTCAAAACAAATTCTCCATTATTGGATGAAGGACATCCGGAAAGAATTTCCGTAGCTCGGGAAATCCAGGAAGAGAAAGCGAAGATTGCTCAAAGTGGAGAGAAGAAGAAAAAAGGTAATGATGATACGACTAATCCTGAAGAAGCTCTGGTCATCGTACCGCTTGAGGGGACGGAAGCATAAATATGGCAGCTGACGCATCTAGTGAAAATAAGAGACCTGTACGGACGCAGGGGTTCCAAAATGAAGATCGAAGAATAATGCCACCAAGGGACCAAAATATCCGTTGGGGTATTGCTCATATTTATGCTACTTATAATAATACTATCATTACTGTTACCGATATTACCGGAACGGAAACATTAGCCAGATCTAGTGGTGGACAGATCGTCAAGCAAGACCGATTGGAAAGTTCTCCGACAGCAGCTATGGGTATAGCAAAAAAAATTGCTGAATTGATCCGAGAAAAAGGAGTAACTGGCCTTTATATCAGAGTTAAGGCAAAAGGGGGACAGAATGGGCCAAATAATCCCGGTCCAGGGAGTCAAGCTGCTATCCGTGCCTTATCAAGAAGTGGTATCAGGATTGGAAAGATCGAAGAAGTGACACCGCTGCCTCACAATGGCTGCAGAGCTAAAGGTGGCAGAAGGGGGCGAAGAGTATGAAGCTGGAGAAGATAAAAGAAGAGCGGAAAAAAAATAAGTTAACATTCTTGATTAAGGATGGTTCTGATGTCTTTGTGAACACGATCAGAAGGCTTATCCTTGAAGAAGTTCCTACATTAGCTGTTGAAGACTTAGAAATAAAAGATAATGGTTCTGCCTTATATGATGAGATGTTGGGCTTAAGGTTGGGATTAACACCTATCAAGACCGACTTAAAGAGTTATGAATTGAAGGATGAGTGTAAATGTGGTGGTGTAGGATGCGCCAGATGCGAGTTAAAAATGGTCTTAAAAGCCAGCAAGAAAGGCTATGTGTATGCTGAAGAAGTAAAAAGTATGGATCCAAAATGCACCTTTGCTTACCCCACCATGCCCCTAGCAAAATTAGCGGGAAAACAGAAAATTGATATTCAACTAACCGCTATTTTAGGAAAAGGGAAACAACATACCAAATGGGCTCCTGGCTTAGCTTTCTATAAGAAAGAAGCGGTCTTAAAAGTGGGTAATGTTAAAGATCCAAAAATGATCATGGAGAATTGCACTGATGGTGTCTTTGAGCTGAAGGGGAATAAGTTATCAGTGAATAAAGAAAATCTTCATGATTCCCATCTCTTGGAATACTATGTAGAGCTGGATAAGGGAATTTCACTGGAGGAAACAGGAAATACTATTTTTATCGTAGAATCATGGGGCCAGTTAAGCAACAAGGAGATGCTGACGACTGCTGCTGATATCTTAGTTCAAAAAGTGGAGGACATGGAAAAATTAATCTAAGATGGGAACCGGTCCGACAAATTATCAACTCCTGGAACTATTGAAAGAGATAGAGCCTAAAGCTAGAGTGAGCAACCTCTGGAGAAGGGTTTCTGATGATCTTAAAAAGCCTACTCGACAAAGAAGGGAAGTCAATGTTTACAAGATTGACAGATATGCGCGTGATGGGGAGACCATTCTTGTTCCGGGTAAAGTGCTGAGTGTGGGGGAGTTAAGTAAAAAAGTTGATGTTGCCGCCTTAAAATTTTCAAGTGGCGCAAGCAAGAAAATAACTCAAGCTAAAGGACAAGTATTATCAATCAAGCAATTATTAGAAAAAAATCCTGAAGGGAAAAAAGTGAGGATCTTGGGATGATGAAAATATATAACGGTGAAAATATGCTCTTAGGACGCTTGGCAGCGGTTGTTGCTAAAGATGCGCTGCTTGGTGAAGAAGTGAGAGTAGTCAATTGTGAAAAAGTAGTTATCAGCGGTGCTAAAGCAAATACCGTCGCTTATGAAAAGCACCGACGAACAAGAAAGGGATATCCATTAAAGAGCGCAAATGTCAGCAGGCTGCCGGAGAGGATTGTCCGACGCTCTGTTCGAGGTATGCTTCCCTGGAAAATAGCCCGTGGGAAAGAAGCATATAAAAGAGTGATGTGTTATAGGGATGTTCCTGCCGAGTTGCAGAATCAGGCAATGATCATAGTAGAAAAGGCTTCAGCCAAGAAGCTGCCAAACTTAAAGTTCATCACGGTTGGAGATGTAAGCAGACAAATGGGGCTAACAACAGGTACACCATGAAAAAAGTAATAATAACACAGGGGAAACGAAAGAGTGCTATAGCCAGGGCAACGTTAAGCGAAGGTAAAGGAAAAGTAAAAGTAAATGGCATTTTTTTAGATTCATTCAGCAATAAGATGGTACAATTAAAGATCACTGAGCCGCTTGTTTTGGCAGAAGCTGTAGCTAAAAAGGTGAATATTGACATCAATGTTCGTGGTGGTGGCGTGAATGGCCAGGCAGATGCTGCACGGTTAGCTATCGCTCGGGCGCTGGTAGAATTTGATCCTGCATTAGAAAAAATATTTAGTGATTACGATAGATTGCTATTAGTCGCTGATGTGCGAAGAAAGGAAACAAGAAAGCCGAACGATTCCAAAGCTCGGGCAAAGCGGCAGAAGTCATACAGGTGAGGTTACCATACAATGATCATACCAATACGTTGTTTTTCCTGCGGGAAGCCAGTCGGGCACTTATGGGAAGAATTTTCTCAGAGCAAAGAGAAAGGGGAAGACCTAAAGAAGGTTCTTGATCATCTTGGCTTAGAAAGGATGTGCTGCAGGGGATTATTGTTAGGGCACGTTGACCTGATCGATGTAGCTGCTGAGTTTAAGAGGTAATAGCCAATTTGTTTCTAGGTTATTTTGCTTTAGGTTATTTTTTTTGGGGTTATTCTACTGGTGTTTATCTAGCAGTGATATCAATTTAAAACCGACAAGAACAAAGAACTATGAAAGGAAGCCTTCACCAATATATGCTCGGAAGCAGATTCTCCGAGAGGTATCTCGATCTTAAGGAACGACATAGAAGGCTAAAGCATTTGATCCATGGAGGGATTGAATATATCTATGCCGGGCTGCAGCCTTCTCAATTATTGGAAGATGGAGTTGTTGATAGGTTAGATGATAGCGGAATAGACCGGGCTTTAGATAATATTGATATGGGATTACGATTAGTTTATGGTGAATTATTTGCTGCCAGTGGACTTTATATCAAATGTGTTCCAAGACCGACGACAGGTGAAAAAACCAGGGAAGCTGCATGGAGATGGAATGTTTATGATAGCAATGGTATGATGGCTGCGGCAATGGGTATGAATCTTCACCTTAGTTTTGGCGAGATTGTTGCTACGATTGCCAATGTTCAAGGGCATGATAGATATGGTGTTGAGAATCTTCATGCTTTGACAGGAGAAACCCCATGGGCAGTCGCGGTAGTAGATCTGATGCTTGCTCATTTGCCTCAAGAAATAGAGCATCTTCGAGGCATCCCTAGCACACAGCATCCTTTCCGTGATGCAAAAGGATTTGATAGGCATCGTGCATCTAATCTCTATGATCGGACATTTATGGCATCTGGATTAGAGCCAGTAAGGGATTTTAAAGGCGAAGTTCTTTTTTATGAGATGCATAGAAGGTAGTAGGAAATATTTAAGGAGTCAAATAATGCAAAAAATGATATTTAGTCCTTATAATTTAGTCCTTATAAGAAGACATCACCACGCCATTACCACAATCTTTAAATCGATTTCTTATCCTTAATAGTATCAATATGTCCCAATCGATCCTTGATGTTCCTGATGAACATCTTACTCCTGGAATGAAGCAGTATAAAGAGATCAAAGAATCTCATCCAGACTGTTTGGTGATGCTGCGCATGGGTGATTTCTATGAGATGTTCTATCAAGATGCGGTGACTGCCAGCAAAGCGTTAGAGATTACCCTCACTGCTCGAGGCCAGGGAGAAAAACGGGCTCCATTAGCTGGAATCCCTTTTCATGCCTTAGATACTTATCTAGGAAGATTAGTGAAGCAAGGTTTGAAGGTAGCTATTGTCGAGCAATTGGAAGATCCTAAATTAGCAAAAGGCTTAGTCAAGCGTGGTTTAGCAAGAATCGTCTCCCCGGGAACGGTGATAGAATCTTCATTGTTGAATGAAAAGGAAAATAATTATGTGATGGCATTGACTTCTTCATCATCTTCTTCATCGACTTCAGCAGGCGATCTATTTTCTACGGCCTTCTGCGATATTTCTACGGGAGAATTTTTTGCCATGCAGCTGGAAGGAGAACATTCACTTCTGACAGAATTAGCACGATGCAATCCTGCTGAATGCATCATCCCTGATAGTTTACGGGTAAATGGTGAATTGATCTCTATCATCAAAAACAAAGGATGTTTTGTCAATCCGGTAGATGATCATTTCTTTAAGATAAGCACGGCTAAAGAAGCTCTGCTTCAGCATTTCAAAGGTAATCAGTTCAAAGGTAATGAGTCTCAGGGTAATAATTTCAAAGGCAATATGGAGTTCCATATGTCTGACAGCCATCTCATCGCTTCGGGAGCATTGATGAGGTATCTGCAGGAAACACAGAAGAATGATCTTCAGCATATCAGAAAGATAGTGCTAAAATCTAGGGATGTTATGGCACTTGATTCGGCCACGCTAAGAAACCTCGAATTGCTGAAAAATATTCATGACGGATCTGCAAGGGGCAGCTTGATTTCTGTTCTTGACCGTACGGCAACACCATTAGGGGCGAGATTGTTAAGAAGGGGGATGAAAGAGCCTTTAGTTGATAAGGACAAAATTAATCAGCGCTTAGATGCATTAGAATCATTCAATAAGCAGGTTATCCTTAGAGAGGAGGTCATCAGCCTGTTGCAGAATGTAGGAGATTTAGAGAGGCTTATCGGAAGAATAAATTATGGCACAGCTACACCTAGAGATCTGATCGCTCTGCAGCAGTCCTTGCAGCAGATTCCATCGATAACAGCACATATAATAGAAATAAATCGCTTAGCAGGAGATAATGTAGGACTCCTGAGGAAGATTATTGAGTGGAAAGATCTTCAGGATGTTGCTAGACTGATCGGGCAGGCAATTATTTCTGATCCTCCGTTAAGTATTAGGGAAGGTGGCATAATTGCAACGGGATATCACCAGGAACTTGATCAACTACGCGATATTAAAAAGAATAGCAGGAAATTTCTTCAGGAATTAGAGCAGAAGGAGAAAGAAAAGACAGGCATACCTACATTAAAGCTAGGCTTTACTAGAGTATTTGGCTATTTCATTGAAGTTACCAAGAAAAATATTCCCTCTGTCCCGGCTCATTATATTCGAAAGCAGACAACAGCAAACTCGGAGCGGTACATCACGGAAGAATTGAAAGTAGAAGAAGAAAAAATTCTTGGAGCTGAGGAGAAAATCAATAACCTTGAGTATCTGCTATTTCAGGATATTATCCGGCAAATTGCCCAGCGGACAGCTGATGTTCAGGATACTGCTCAGAGAATTGCTACCTTAGATGTTTTGACAAGCCTAGCAAAAGTTTCCATGGAGAATAATTATACAAAGCCAGCATTTGTTGATGAGGATATGTTGCATATCAAAAATGGCCGCCATCCGGTCATTGAAACGATCGAACAGCAATTTATTGCTAACGACGTTATTCTTAACCCAGGAGAAATGATGATCATCTCCGGATCAAATATGTCGGGAAAATCTACGGTCATGAGGCAGACGGCATTGATTGTCTTGATGGCGCAGATGGGCTGTTTTGTTCCCGCAGAAGAAGCTGTTCTAGGTATCGTCGACAGGATATTTACCAGAGTAGGAGCATCAGATAACCTCTCTTCGGGGCAATCAACGTTTATGGTAGAGATGCAGGAAACTGCTTCTATCCTTCATCATGCCACAGACAAAAGCCTGATCATTCTTGATGAGATCGGTCGAGGAACGAGCACGTTTGATGGGGTATCCATAGCTTGGAGCGTAGCAGAGCATATCTCTAAAGCTATTCAGGCAAAAACATTATTTGCAACTCATTACCATGTTCTCCATAAATTAGCAGAGAATTTGCCAAAAGTTCATAATTACAGCATGGCAGTCAAGGAAGTTCACCAAGATATCGTCATGCTGCATAAATTAGTCCAGGGGTCTACCGACCAAAGCCATGGTATTCACGTAGCTAAACTTGCTGGAATTCCGGAGAATGTTATCTTTCGCGCTAAGGAGATCCAAGCAGCTTTAGAGAAAGAAGATGCTATGGTCCGGAAAATAAAAGCTAGCAGAGCGGAAGAACAGAGGAGTTTGGCAGGGTTTTAGAGGATATCCCGTCGAATTCTTATCAGATTACTTTTCTTGTCCTATTCCCATCTATCTCTTTTTCTTAGAAGAGCCTTTTTGTATTTTCTCTCCTTGCTGTTCCTTCAGCTTCTTCACGTTGAAGTAAATCATGATACCCAACAAGACTAAGGCTAAGGCATTAAGCCAATACGCCACAAACCATCCTTCAAAGGTAACTTCCCATTGAAAAAGTAAGCGTAACGCATGGACTACTCCAATCAGAGAAAACAAGCTGACATTCAGCCAAAGAACCGTACGCAATGAACACATATCAATCACCTCTTTTATTG
>DATDXI010000026.1:0-13328 GCA_035289385.1 Candidatus Nanoarchaeia archaeon
AGTAGTTGGCACTACGACAACTGGCACGACTACTGTGTAGAGCAGTGGTTTAGGGCCGGTGTCTTTTTCTGTTTTTTTCCTTGAACATTGGTTCTAAACAGATTGCTCTGCGCATGTTCTGGACGAGAGAGACGGAAGGTGAAGGATCAGCAAAAAACAACAAAAACATAAACACTAAAAATACAACCAAAAAGAATAAATAGAAGCGAAGGGAGACAGAAGACTATGAAAATATTGAGCATCCATGCGGATTTTATCGAGTTTGAGGCCAAGAAGAAGGCATTTAAGGGCGCAGAAGAAGGGATTAAAGAAGGCTTGCAGAGAGTCAATGAATGTTTAGTCATTTTTACTGCCTTTGAAAAGACTGATGAGCAGAACATTTCCCTTATCATTCAGAAATATACTCAAGAGATTAAGAATATCGCCCAGCAAGTGAATGCGCAAAATATTGTTCTTTACCCCTATGCCCACTTAAGCTCTAATCTGGGAAATCCGCAGATGGCCGAGCAGATGATGAAGGATGCAGAGAAATCTCTTGCGGCAAAATTTAAAGTTACCCGTGCTCCATTTGGCTGGTATAAGGCTTTTGACATCAAGTGTAAAGGACATCCATTGTCCGAGTTAAGCAGGGAATTGACAGCAGACAGCACCATTCAGGATGGAAAGAAAGCGGGAAATAAAGAAGGAAGAGATGCAAAACTTGAAACAACTGTCAGCAAGCCCGTCCAGGAGGAATCCCTTTCCCTCGACCAGATCAAAAATCTTCTCAAGCAAGTCTCCCGTTCCAGATTGGATACATCTAATCTCAAGCCAAACGACCATAGAATCATCGGAAAAGAACTTGACTTATGGAGTTTTCATGATGTTGCTCCCGGGATGGTATTCTGGCATGCGAAAGGTTTGCTGATCAAAAATCTCTTGATCCAGTATTGGCGTGAAGTCCATCAGAGGAATAACTATCTGGAAATCTCTACTCCCCAGATCATGGATAAGAAGTTATGGCAGATCTCCGGCCATTGGGATAAATACAAAGAAAATAACTTTGTGACAAAATATGAACAGCGTGATTTTTTAGTCAAGCCCATGAATTGTCCAGGGGGGATGCTCGTCTATAAATCATCATCAAAATCATATAAAGACCTCCCATTACGAGTAGGAGAGTTGGGCGTTGTCCATCGGCAAGAGTTATCAGGAGTCTTATCAGGATTGTTCCGTGTCATCCAATTTACGCAGGATGATGCGCATCTGTTCTGCACGGAAGATCAGGTAGAAGCGGAGATCGAAGGCATAATCAATATCATCAATGAGATGTTTGCTACCTTTAATCTTCAGTTTGACCATGTCGAGTTATCTACCCGTCCAGAGAAGAGGATAGGCGCCGAAGAGATCTGGGACCTTTCAGAAGCCGCTTTAGAAGCTGTCCTCAAGAAAAAGAAAATGCCGTATAAGATCAATGCAGGTGATGGTGCATTTTATGGGCCAAAGATCGATTTCCACTTAAAAGATTCTTTAGGGAGAACTTGGCAATGCTCAACCATCCAGATGGATATGTCCATGCCAGAACGCTTTGAAGCAGAATATATCGATAGAGATGGCAAAGTGAAAAGACCGATCATGCTCCATCGTGTCGTTTATGGTGCCATTGAACGGTTTATTGGGATACTCACGGAACACCTCAATGGTAAATTCCCTTTGTGGTTAAGCCCTGTGCAGCTGAAAGTGGTAACCATTACTGATGCTCAGATTCCTTTTGCCAAGGGGGTAGTTGAGAGGTTAAAAACAGCTGGCTTCCGCGTCGAGCTTGATGACCGGACAGAAACGATGGGCAAGAAAGTGCGTGAAGCCCAGCTGCAGAAGGTGAATTATATCCTTACCATAGGGGAGAAGGAAATGAAGAATAAAACCCTTGCTGTTCGAGACAGAGAAGGAAAGACTACGTTCGATGTACCTGTAGATACATTCATCAAACGCGTTCAGGATGAAGTAAAGGATAGGGTTTTGGGGTAAACCAGAGATTGAAGTATCAACATAGTCTCTTCAGGTTAATTTTTCATTTTTTCATTGTTTTTTCTCTCTGGAGAAGGAATTAAAAACATTTAAATAGTCTACTTCTTTTTCTTCTGATAGTTTTGATGATAAAACAGCTGAAATATAGTTGTAAATACCGGTGGTAACAAGGCTTCCAGTGGAATGAGTGTATTGCTCAAAGCCAAAGTGAGGGATGAGATGAAAAAGAGTGTGGTGAGGGAAAAAACAATAGTAGTATCTTTCATAAGTGTTCTTATTAGTCTTATTGTTCTTCCGCTATTTGCATTTCCAAGTGTTTTTGCTGAAAGTGGGGGTGATGGTAGTGGTGATATAGGAATTGAAAATAATCTAGCAACCTTAACTATTGTTAGTACAACGCCTAATCCCATTTATGAATTTAATGATGTTACCATTTCAGTTCGAGTAGAAAGTGATGGTAGCTCGGGGCATCCTATCAAAAAGGTAGAGCTTGGTGGAGATTCTTTCACATTTATTTCTGCAAATAATCCTGCTTCAGGTGACTGGAGTCATAGCCTTAACCCTCTTCAAATTACTTGGGAAAGTTCAGGCTCGGGGATATCATCAGGAGGTTCCCAACTATTCAAACTAAATCTCAGTGTGTTGGAATTAACAGAAAGCATTAATGGTTCATTTAAGCTAATCACTACCGACACTAATAATGATACTAGTGTGACATTTACAAATATTACTCTTCTTAACGATAATATCGCTCCAAGATACAGCAACCTTCTTCCACAAAACCAAACCTTTGTAAAAAATGGCACAACTGACGTGAGTGTAACCATCACTGAAGCTGAATCAGGGTTTAGGCAAGCAGAGATGTATTTTGATTATTATACGACCATATCTGAGTCAACAGTAACAAACAATGACCTTCTAAGCTGTGTTGGCTCAGAATGTACAACAACAGTAAATCTTCAGCGCCCTGAAGCTGGAAAAAAATATGTAGGTATCTTTTACAATTTCAGTGATATTGCAGACAACAAAAATGTCACCCCTTACTTTTGGTTATATGTAGACGATGCTTCACCTTCCGTAGCCCTTGGAACAAATCCTGTTAACAATTTAAAAACAAATCAAGGTACTCTTGATTTTGAATTTAGCTTTGATGATAATTCTTTAGAGGCAGCGGATGTAGGTTTCAATCCTCAAGTGTCCTGTTCCATAACTATCGATGGTGTTCCTTATAGCACAACGACATATGATGAATCAGACGGGAATAATGCACCGCAAACTCTTGCAGCTACCTATGCTTTAGCTGATGGTGAGCATCAATGGCAGGCTAATTGCACTGATTCTGCTGGCTGGGAAAAATCTACTGCAGCAAGAACCTTTACCGTAGATACTACTGGACCTGTTATCACCTTAAATAGTCCAGAGGATGCTGCTGTTGTTGCAGAAGAAACACTAATCAACTTTACAATTGAAGACACCTTTGGTACGGTGAATGAAGTATGGTATGACTGGGAAGATGAGGATGGAAATACTGATCTGATAGACATTGCTGGACCAGAATATACTATATCCCCATTGACTGATGGATGGTCTTATGGTGAGAATTACATTACCGTTCATGCAACAGACAATTTTGATAATGAAGCAACTGCTACCTACACCTTTACTATTGATAATGTTGGTCCGGAAGTGACGTTACTTTCTCCAGACAATGGTGGTATTGGAAATGGTGATTATATCTTTCAGGCGAATGATGATTATAGCCTGGATGCTGGAGACTTGTCTTGCATACTTAACTTTGTAGATGTTGGGCAAGCTGGTGAAGTAAACACCGAATCTGGAGTTGAAACGACTATTACTAACATCACGGAAGGGAGCTTCGATTGGAACGTGACCTGCACGGATGAATTTGGGAACAGTGGTACCTCTGTACAAAGGACGGTCACCATAGATAGCACTCCCCCGGTGGTAACATTAACAACACCATCAGCTGGCCAGAACATGGCTGGCTTAGAATGGGCATTTGAATACGATCAGACCGATGATAACGAAGATGTCGATGGCTGTACTGTTCATGCTTATGATAGTTCACGTGTTGAGGTAGGTGATAGCTCCGCAGATGTTGCTGCAGCAAACACACCGTATACTTGGAATGTTTCCTGTACCGATACTGCAGGGAATATGGGCTGGAGCACAACCGTTTCCTTTTACAATGATAATATCAAGCCAGTGATAAGTGAAGTTTTAAACAGCTCTATCGATTCCTCATCAGCAACTATATCCTGGAAGACAAATGAAGTCAGCAACCACACCGTTTACTATGGCATTGATGCAGCAAACTTGACTTCTTCATTGCAAAATCTGACATCTACATCTACTCCGACGCTCCTGCTAAGCGGCTTATCCGCTTCAACAACCTACTCGTACGTTATACAATCCTGTGACAAGTGGAATAACTGTAAGAATGACACTACCATTTACAGCTTCACTACAACTAGCGCGCCAGCTTCATCTTCATCTGGCGGTGGTGGCGGTGGTGGTGGCGGCGATTCCTGTTCCCGTGGCTATGAGCGAGTGAATGGGGTTTGTACTCTTATCCCAGAAGTGGTAGAAGAGGTTTCATCTTGTGAACCATTATGGAGATGTACGGAATGGGGCCAATGTACTGATGGCCAGCAAAGCAGAACGTGTGAAGACTGGAGCTTATGTGGAGTTTCTGATGGCAAGCCAGAGGAAAGCCAGCAATGTGAAGGTGCTGGTTCTGCATCTGATAATGGAATAGATACTGCTGACGTAAGTGACGCTGCTGCTGATGGTCTAACTGGTCAAGCAAATCCTTTAGGTGTAGGTCAAGCAACGGGCATATTTAGCGCTATTCAATCTAATTGGAAACCATTGGCGGGAAGTCTAGCTGTCCTTTCTTTGCTGGGCTTGATGTTCTGGCAACGCGGACCTCTTTCCACAGCTGTGCGGAAGGTAGCAAATTTCAAGCAGGCACGGATGCATAAGCAAGAGGAACAAGTCCGGCAGAAGTTAAGAAAAGAAGGTTTGATCAAGTAGATAGTTCAATCAAGGAGAAGGTTCAATGAAGTAACTGGTTCGATCACAGAAGCAGGTTAAATGTTCCTTGAATTATCAGATAGGAATGATCAGATAGGAATGATGAAAGAGAAGGATAGTTTTTAAAAATGGTTCTCGAACAGATCATCAGCACCAAATGGCTGAGGCAAAGGCCGCTTTATGCAATTGCCTTGGGGCTCTGTTATACATTCATTGCCGCAGTCACAGGTTATCTTTTTTTCAAAGACCGTTTTTCCATATCCCTACTCTTTCTGGTTACTTTGCTTCTTGTTCCAAGCCTGATGAACCTCTTGTCATTTGAAGAAGAGCGGGAACGGAGTGATGGGATAAGGAGATTTTTTGTCAATCATCAAAGTGTCTTTGAGATTTACCTTTTCCTTTCCATAGGGGTTTTTATCGGCTACTTGATCGTCATTTGGGTTTTGGCAGCTGTCCAGGTTGACCTCTCTTCAACAGTAGGGGAGCAGATGAAGATATTGGGCGGGGGTGTGACAGCGAATGAGATCCAGAATTTTCAGGTAGACCAATTTACCCACAGCTTAAATCTCTTCAGCAATAATCTAGGCGTAGCTTTGATCTTCTTTGTTCTATCATTCTTTTATGGCGCTGGAGCGATTTTTTTGATGGTCTGGAACGCTAGCATCTTTGCTACGTTTGTCTCATTAACTATCGAGAATATCAATAAAGGGGTTGCTCATGCCTTTACCCTATTGGGAGCTTTTTCTATCTATATCCTTCCTGAAATAGGGGGCTTTCTTCTTGCGGCTATAGCAGGGGGGGTTATCAGTAAGGCGGTCATCGTAGAAGAGTTTATGAGTGAGAGCTTCAAGAATGTCGTAAAGGATGCTTTTATCCTCCTTCTGATGTCTTTTGCTGTTCTTCTCTTGGCTGCATTCCTAGAAGGATATGTGGGAGTAAATATCATCAGGGCGTTAGTGTAATCAAATCACTTTTTGCGGGTCACTTTTGTTCCTACGATTAAAGGGATTTGATATAAACAAAATATTCCTGAGAATTATGGAGGCAGGCGTTACGACTAACGAACATCTCTACGACTCTCAATTCCTTCTGGATTAAGATATTCTACGAAATCCATAACAAATCTTTTCACATAACCTTCTTCTTTAAATCGCCGAGTAGAGGTTACTACGCCTTTCTTTGTCAAAAATGTAAATGGTCCTTCAGCACGTAAACGAGAGATTAAGTCAACATCTTCCATTGCTTTCAAATCAGGTCTAAATACATATCCATCACGTCTCTTAAGAGAATCAAGTTGATCATGGGAACTAAATAGGCATGCACCAGCACCGTTATTCCATTTTGGATTAAGATAAGTTAATGCCTGACTTAACCTACCACAAAAATTAACATAGGCAAAGTAGGCTTCAGCACCAAAAGAATTATCGTCAGGCAAGACTTTTGTTTTTCCGCCAACATATTTCCCTGATATCACATCAACTATTAAATCTAATACTCCTTCTTGCATTTGAGTATCTGCATCTAAGAAAACTACAAGTTCACCGGTTGCTTTTTCATAACCAACATTCTTTGAGCGACCAATGCCACGTTGAGTAGTATCAAAAACATGGGGGGTAAATCGTGCTGCAACATCAGCAGTTCTATCAGTGCATCCATTTGGTACTACAATAAGCTCTAATGGATTATAATTTTGCTTCATAACAGATCTTAGCGTTGGCTCTAAGTAAGTTTCTTCGTTGTATGCTGGTACAATAACAGATACACTAGGCTTGCCCATTTTAAAGTCTAAAATAAGCCCTGTTTATAATCTTTTCTATTGTTTTACTACTAATAGAAGACGACATACACAGAGTAACCACTTTCCCCACGAACCTATACATAAGAAGTGTTATTTTCTTTAAGATTTCTTTAATAAAAGCGCAATTTGCTGTTCTTGATGTCTTGCTATCCCTATCTTCTTAATAATCCTAGCAGATGTTACTGCGGATAATTTAAACCTATGTTTATAAAAATCATTGATGCTGATATTGTACCTTACCTTTTTGACGGCAGCAATAGTAAAGCCGACTTTCTTTGCTATTTCTGTTAGGAGGGTTGTTGTTGGTATCGTCCTGCAAGCGATATTTTTCTCTTGCTCAATGATATCTAATATCTTTCTCTTTTTTGTATAGCCATCTGTTGTATCTTGGACCCAGTTTATTAAGAGGAAGTAAGAGTGTGGTTTAAGATTATTATACACCTTCACCATAAACATTTCCAACTCCTTCTTATCAAAATAATGTACTAAGAAACGAGAAAGGGCATAATCATAATGATTTTTTCGCTGATAATCCAATGCATCCTTATTGATGAAAGCAATATTCTTTCGAACAACAAGTTTGCTATGGTCTATATCAATGATATCGATGGTACATTTCTTATCCTTTAACCGCCTATTTTTTAAGATAGATTCAGCTACAATTCCATTTCCCCCACCATAGTCTGCAAGAGTTATGCTCTTTTTATCTACTTTATCTAATAACAGCCCTAGAAAAACACGATTATATTGGTAATAAAGCTTGTAAAAATCAGAAGATCTTTGTCTTGCAAAATTCTTTCCAGAATCAATAACAATATCTTGTTTTCTTAATGTCATGATACTGCTTAACTCCCCACTCCTCTAATGGATTGTTTGATACGAATCAAGTTTAATACGAATATACAAATACCTACACTAAATAAATCCCTTCCAGTGATTTCTCCACAATGCCTTGGCAGTTTTCCATCTTTCGGATAAGCTTATGATCTACTGTTGCCTTTCTGATCTGCCCCAGCCTGTCCAGGATCTGCCCATAAAACCTGATTAAGTCCCCTTCTAGCATTTCCGTGCTTTCTAGAACATCAAAGAACGTCTTTCCATGATATATAGGGTAAACAAGTGTTGTCATCTCTTGAAGCTGTAAAAATTTTCTCTCATGATGCAATGGCTCTTTTTTATGAAGAACGCCTAGCAGCTGCTGCAATTGTTCATTTTTATAGCCAGAAGATTCTGTTTTCTTTCTCTCCTTAGATTCATAGACTAAAGCTGCCAATACTAACAATATCTGGTATTCATCAAGGGATTCCACTACTTCTGTGGCAAAAATTTCCCCCATGGTGATCTCATCAGCAAAAATCTTTGACGAAAATACCCCCTTGTCCGTCAACACTTGATCCTTAATAAAACCCTGCTTTTCTAATTTCTTAACGATACTGCTGTATCTTGCCAATAACACTTTCGTCGGGATCTTCAAAAAATTCTTGCCAAATTTCTGATAAGAAAAAAAGCTGAGCTTTAAGATATGCTCTATTTCTAAAGGGTTATGGAGATTGATCAGATTCAAAACAGTATTCACCGACAGCCGAAATTGTGATTTTATGGGTTCAATATCCTTACTCGTAAGCCTCTTTACTTCATCATATCTAAAGTTCATCCGGGAGATCATGCTGATAACATACCCTATCGTGTCAATGCCCCTTCTTCCTGCCCGCCCGGCAATCTGAAAATATTCTTTTGTATTTAAGCTTCTAAATCCCTGCCCATCAAATTTCCTTAAGCTGTTAAAACAGACCGTTTTAGCAGGCATGT
The DNA here is from genome assembly GCA_035289385.1 of Candidatus Nanoarchaeia archaeon. Classification (GTDB taxonomy): domain Archaea; phylum Nanobdellota; class Nanobdellia; order Woesearchaeales; family GW2011-AR9; genus JACOZM01. The sequence goes on from DATDXI010000026.1 coordinate 8,672, forward strand.
TGATTCCCACAGCAAACGTTTCCGTCGCATAGAGAACTTTAATCAATCCCTTAGCAAATAATTGTTCCACCGCTTCTTTTACAATAGGCAATAACCCCGCATGATGAAAAGCTATTCCTTGAGGAATCGTTTCCTTTAAGACCATGGTAGAATCTAATTTGTTGATCTCCGCAGGAGCATCTTTCAGCGTGGTATTAAACAACCTGATGAGTTCTCCATCACGCTTAAACAATCCTTTTCTAGCTAATTCCCTGGCTTTTACTTGACAATCTTTTCGGGAAAAGGTAAAATATAAACAGGGCAATTGGTCTTGACCTAGCTCTCGCAACAGATCAAGATGATTGGGCTCTGGTGGCTTAAAATAGCGATTTTTTCTGTTTCCTCCTCGAAATCCATGGAACTGCCTGCTGCTCTCTTTCACTTGCTTGATCTCTTCCAATGGTGCAATACCTAGCTCATAATCATAGAACAAGTGCTTTAAAGGAACATTTCTTTTTGTTGCCGTAACCACCGTTACTGGATGATGCTTGATGGCGCTGATCCAATCAGCAAATTCCTGAGCGTTAGGAATAGTTGCAGAGAGACAGAGGAACCTAACTTTTTCTGAGCTATAGATGATAGACTCTTCCCAGACGTAGCCTCTTTCGATATCGTTGATGAAGTGGATCTCATCAAAGATAACATAAGCGACATTTTCTAAGTCAGAATCATGAGCAACGGCCATATTCCGGTAAATTTCTGTGGTCATGATCACGATTTTTGCATGAGGGTTAACAACAATATCTCCCGTCATCAAGCCGACGTTCTCTTGTCCATATTCCTTGCAGAAATCATGATACTTTTGGTTAGAAAGAGCTTTTATGGGAGCTGTATACATGATCCTTCTCGGATCATTCTTATGTTTATCAATGATGTAATCGGCAATCAGCGTTTTTCCACTTCCCGTAGGGGCTGAAACGACAACTGACTGATTACTTTCGATGGCTACAGCCGCTTCTTCCTGAAACGGATCTAAGATAAATTCATGAAATTTCATTAACAATACCTTTTAACCACTTTTATCTATGTAGCTACTTTAACCACTTTCAGCTACTTAACTAATTATAGCTGTTTTAGCTACTTTAATTACTCTTGCTTCCTTTTCCTATTTTTACCATAGGAGAGATGTTTTTAAATGTTTAGCTACCCTCACCATAATTTTTAATCACTTATAAGTTATAAAATAGAGAAGATTTAAAAATAAACCGCTTATTTATCATTCTATGATCAATTTAGGGGAGCGTTTAGCACTAAATCTAGGAGATTTAACGATAAGGCAGACTAAAGAACATATTGATGGGGAGGTTGGTATGGTCTTAGTCCGAGAAGCTACTCCTATTGCTGTTTCTTCTATTTCACAAGGTCTGGATGATTATTTTGTTTGTTTTGATGAAGAACATCCCGCACCAGAGCAATATCAGAGAGCAATCACTGCAGCTGAAGGGCAGATAGGTATTGTACAGATGCAGAGTCTAGGTAAAGCAGAGCAGAGAAAAGGCATAAATTATCAAGATATACTCACTCAGCATTGGCTATCGATAACAGAACGTGTTGGGTTAAAGGTGCAATTTTACCTTCCTGGAAGCTTGAGCTTTTGGCAAGTTCCAGAGATGGTTGATCAGATGCAGGATATGAATATGCAGCCTCCCACCAGTGGTTGCTTAAGGGCAAATTATGATCAAGTTGCTAAAAGGAATGGCTTTCATTATGATGCAGATTCAGGCTTATTTTTAAGATAAATCCTCCTCCATTCTTGTCCTAAAACTACTTTGCTTCAGGGCAGATTCCCTAAAAACGACAAAAAACCCTAAAACCAAAAGGCTTATAAACAACCCCTTTCATTTTTCCTATTGAGATAAAAACATATGCAACATATACTTAGTGATGGGAATAGAAAGGAAGCAGGATACGATTTGATAAAACCACGTCTCCTTCTTGTCGATGATGAGCCTGGTCTTTTGATGAGTAATGGCTTGGCCTTGCAGCATCGCCTTTCAGGTTATGATATTGTCATGGCCCTTGGTCCAGGACGTGCCTTGTCTGAAATAAGGAGAGATCCTCATGGATGGGCAGGTATTGTAACAGACTTTTTAATGCCATATATGCATGGTGCTGATTTGCTAGCAGCAAGTGTTATTTATTCCTATGGTGAGCATCATTATGGTAATCTTTTCCGCCTGTTAGTTTCTTCTTCGAGAGAGCATCGCCTTCCGCGAAATCAAGGAAGCATTGACCTTGAAAGAGTAGCTGAAGAGATGGGCGTCCCCTTTATGCTTCGCCCTTCTGGGCCATTGGAGTTTGCTGCTGCAGTTAAAGATCGTCTTCATCGCCATCAAGAACATAGGGGTTATGAACTTGTTGATGGCCACCTCGTGCCAAAAGATGTTTCTTATCTCGAGCGTCTAAATTAGTTAAAACTAATATTAAAGTCAGCTTATCTCCTCTTAAACTTCTTCTCTAATTCCACAACATCGGTCTTGATGATCGTCGGCCGTCCATGCGGGCAGGTAAATGGCAGCTTCTTCATTGCTAGACTATTGATGATCTGCTGCATCTGATAAACACTCAACTCTTCTCCAGCCATTACTGCTGCACGACAGGCCATGCGTGTAATAATCACTTCTTTCAGCTGGCTGATCGTTGACTTTCCATCCTGAATCGTTGCTATGATCTCTAAGAGGATTTCTTTCGGCTGTGTCCTGCCAAAGATGGAAGGGATCGTCTTGAGCTGAAATACATTATTTCCAAAAGATTCCAGCTTGAAGCCTAACTGATTGATCTCCTGCTTATTATTCATGATCAGCATCGTATCCAGTGGAGAACATTCAATGATTTCCGGCTGTAATAGCTGCTGAACGTCTACACTATGGCTTAAAAATTGCTCCATAAACTCTTCGTAAAGAACACGCTCATGGGCGGCATGCTGGTCTATAAAGAGCACTCCTCCTACCGTTTCTGCAACAAAAAATGTCTTGTGGATCTGCCCCAGCAGTTTTAGTGGCGGCAGCTTGCTGTAGATCTCTTTTTGGAGGATAGGTTCCGTTTGCTGTTCTTGCTGTGAATAGGAAGCAGTAATTCCTGTTCTGCTTGTATTTTCTTGAGATGCAAGTATATCTTCTTTAGATCCAAGTCTATTCTCTGAAAATGTATCTCTCAATTCTTGCTTTAAAAAAGATTGGCTTCTTTCCTCTAATTCAGGAGGATTTGATTCACTCGGAGATTCATCATTCATAAGATGCTCCGTTTGTAATGAGGTTGTTTGTAATGAGCTATCCTCTTCCGTTTCTAACATCGTTTGTTTGCTCTCTTCATACGCATATTTCTGTTTCCCGCCAGCTGACCCTAACGCGGAGCGGAATGCTAATTGTTGGTCTGCTTCAATATCAACGAGAGGGATAAGATTATTCTTCTGAAATGCTTCTTTGACAGCAGTAGCTAAGGCATCACCAACAAGAGCTTTTTGCTCGATCTTGATGATGGCTTTATGAGGATGAACATTGACGTCAATCCTCCGTGGATCTATTTTCAGGCTGACCACAAAAACAGGATGCTTATTGACAAAAAGCAAGGAGTGATATGCATCATAGATGGCCGTCACAAGATCCTCATTTTTGATCCATCTGCCATTGACATACAGCGACTGCTGGCTCTTATCATTCCGAACATGATATGGCTTGGAGATATAGCCAGAGATAGAAATATCAGGGCTATCATACTGAATGGGGATAAGATCTTTTGCGATATCACTTCCGTAGATCGATGCGATATTATCCTTAAGATTATCAACACTTGGTGAATGAAGCAGCAGGTGCCCTTCATGATAAAGCTTGAATGCCACTTTTGGATTGTTCAGCGCATATCGTGTTGCAATATCGATAATGTGCCGCAACTCTACTTGCTCTGTTTTCAGAAACTTTTTCCTTGCTGGTGTATTATAAAAGAGATTCCTCGCTTCGATAGTTGTGCCTTGTTCTGCTGCTACAATCCCGGAACTGATGATGATTCCTCCTTCAATGACCAGGTTAAACCCTTCCAGCTTTCCTTTCTGTTTCGTGATTAGGGAGAATTGAGATACTGCGGCAATGCTGGAAAGCGCTTCTCCCCTAAAGCCAAGAGTATTAATCGAAAATAAATCATCGATATCCTGTATCTTGCTGGTAGCATGCCTCACGACAGAATTCCTAGCATCTAAATCATCCATCCCTTCACCATTATCCTTAACCCGGATAAGATCCTGCCCCGAATGCTCAATGTCAATGGTGATGATTGTTGCAGCAGCATCCAATGAATTTTCCAACAGTTCCTTGACGATGGATGCCGGCCTTTCAATAACTTCTCCGGCAGCGATCTTATTGATCAGGTCTTCTGGAAGAAGATGTATTTTTGCCATAATCCCTTCTAACAGAAGCACTTTTAATGTTTTTAGATAGTACAGAAGATAGATGAGGAAACCATTAAATACCCTTATTACCTTCTCCAATAAAAGAGGTGATTGATATGTGTTCATTGCGTACGGTTCTTTGGCTGAATGTCAGCTTGTTTTCTCTGATTGGAGTAGTCCATGCGTTACGCTTACTTTTTCAATGGGAAGTTACCTTTGAAGGATGGTTTGTGGCGT
>DATDXI010000027.1:0-3335 GCA_035289385.1 Candidatus Nanoarchaeia archaeon
TTCAGTACAAAAACCATATGATAACGAATACGGTAAGTACAATGACTAGCATGACGAACTTCCATTCAAGGATTAAAAGAAAGTCTGAGTTATTAACCTGTCGCAGCAGAGCTGCGGGGTATTAACCCAGACGGGAATAAAGAACAATACCGTTTACAAAAAAAAGAATAAAAAATCCTACTTCTGCTTCCATTCCTTATCGAACAAGGAAACAAAGTAATTGACAAAGTACGGCGCTTCCACCCAGACGGCAGAATCGTAGCTCTTATGCACTTTGCCGTCGTCGGTCAAGAATAACAATAATTCCTTGTCATCAACGACACAGAACCGAGTGTTAGCGTCTTTCTGCTGCTTGATCTTAGCAAACGTAGAGTAAGCATCAACGACATCTTTAGAAGCATTTTGAGGAACAACAATTTTCACATCAACTCCGGATTTAACGGCCTTCTTCAAAGCTGGACCAAGAACGTCAAATTTTCGTTCAGCTCCATCTTTTGAGGTCATCAAGGTGATGCTCTTCTTCGCATTCTTCACCATGTATTGCAAATGCTCATGGACTTTATCTAAACCACGGAACGATCCGGATCTATCAGTAGGGTCAACTAATTTTATCCCTTCCGTATGAAGAGTATTCAATTGCTCTAAGATATCACCATCTTTCAATTCTGACAAGAGCTTATTTCTTTCTTCAGCTTCTTCTACTACTTTTTTCTTGACCCTATCCACAACTTCACTAGGATTTACAGCCAAGTACTTGATGGGCTTCCCTACTTTTACGACAATAAAGCCTTTCTTTTCTAAGGATTCAAGAACGTCATATGCTCTGCTTCGGGGAACATTGGAAATATCTGACAATTCACCAGCAGTAGAAACGCCTCGTGACAATAATGCAATCCAGAGCTTGCTCTCATACGAATTCAAGCCAAAGTCCTTGAGCCTATTTAAAAAATCCTTTTGAACGATCATTGGAGTTCCCCCATATATCTATTTCTTATCATCACATCACCAAAACCTGTAGAACCTCTTTGCTTAGCCAATACTCGCGCTATCCTACTCAGGAATAAAGGATATTTATAAATCTTTCGTTGCTTTTAGTACTTGATAGTAGTTATAGAATAAGAAATAGTATATGGAATATATATTTTAGGAGTAGGTTTACTTCTCGAAAAGTCTTTATCATTCATCATCAACCGTAAACAGCCGAGAATCTTTCACCTTAAACAAACCAATTCTTGCTCCGGCATCTAACCAGCCATGCGCATAGTTTAAGGCAGCGAAAGCTAAGACAAAATCATGCTTTTTCTGAGAAAAAAAGAAGGCGTCGTCATAATACCGCTGGGCCATATCCAGAAAATCTGTTGCTTGGTCGAGACGAGTATCGTCAAGCGCTTTTGCCGCTTTGCCTAAGGCCTCTTTCGTGATAGAAAAATATTGTTCTAATTTTTGGTTGGTAATGGTGGCATTCATAGTTAAAAAGCAATGAAAAAAGAAAAATTACATGCCCACATTCGGCCGTTTGACGGTGATGGGCAAAATACCTTCGTCATACTCCATCATGGCGATATTGATAGGGTTATATTTTATGTTCTCCAGCTGCTGCGTACTCAGCTTCAGCAAGAACGGAGCACCCATGGATATCTGCAAAGCTCTTGAACCAATCATCCTGGCTTTTTCATATTTGGTATAGGTCATCTTTTCTTCAGTCATAGTCGTACCCTCCTAATGATAATCCCTAATGATAATCATTTCAATTGCTTATTGAGCTCTTTTCTTAAAAAGTTTGATTTCTCTAATGCTAGATCAATCATTTCAGCCACATCATCCAGCTTTAAAGGAGCTTCTCCACCTTTCTGTAATGCAGAGATGATCCCATTGCTATCAGAAGCGACGGTAAGCCTGGCTTCATACGACTTCTCTTCTTCAATCGTCGGATCGACCATGAAACGCCCATTGATCTTGTAAACTGTTACTCCCAGTGGTTCCTTCGTCAATGGTAAAGACACGGTAGTTTTTGTCTTGTAATCGATAGCTCCGGTAGCTTCATCAACAACAGGAAACTTCGCTGATTTCAAGGCAGCTAAAGCCGCAAGTCCAGCTACATCAAACAAATTTCCAGCATCATTGATTGTGATGATATCAATAGTCACAAACCAAGCTTTCTCTCCTGGTATACGGCAAAGCTTCTTCATGTTGAGAGCTTTAGCTTCTCTGATGCCTCGGTCAACGACACGAGCAAGCTCGACTGCTTTAATTCCTGGCGGGCCAGATTCATATTCTGAGCTAGACAATGGCAATAGTTCTGCGTTAACCATAATCCCCCCTTCGTCAGGAGTATCGTTATATGGCTTCTCTATGGACAATTTAACACCGGCCATGACCACTGTTTCACCGACCTGCACACGGGCAGACCCTTCTGCTGTCCAGGATATCCCTAACTCTGCAGATATCGGCTGGCGATATTCTGGAAGAGCTCTTCCATCTAACCTTTTCCCTTCACCAGCAAGCTGGATAATCGTTTCTTTATTTGCAATCATGGTATTTACTCCTTTACAAAGCTCTCCTTGAGAGCTTTCTTTTGTAATTGGTAGACTTGATCCAATGCTTTCTGCCCTAAGCGCAAAGCAGACAATAAGTCTTCTTTAGATATTTCCCCGTCCATCTGTAACAAGGTGATCTCTTTCGTATTATTCACGACAGCCATAGGGATGTCAGAAACCGTAGCATCTTTCGATTCAGGGTTAAATTCATGGACCTGCTCTTCCATATAGCTAAGGTCAGCAACAATCTTATTGTCTACCTTTCCCACAGCAACGGAACTGATCATATCTTTCATAGGTATTCCTGCCTGCGCCAAAGCCATAGAAGCAGCAGAAATCGCGGCACATCGTGTTCCAGCGTCAGTTTGAGGAAGTTCTACATAAACTTCAACAACGGCATTAGGGAAAGCTGATAAGTCCACAACTGGCTCTAAAGCCTTCGTCATGACCATGGCTATCTCCTGAGCCCGGCGGTTGCTGCCCGGTCGGATCCTTTCGCCTGAGCCGGAAAAAGGCATCATGCTATAATGGCATCGTAACAATCCTTTCTTAGGATCTTGTAAAAATCTAGGAAAGAGGTCTTTTGGACCATAGACAGCAGCGATGGCCCAAGTCTTTCCAATTTTAAATGAGGCTGATCCTGCGGCATTGGGAATAACCCCTACTTTAGCTTCCATGGGGCGTAATTCGTCGTCTTTTCTTCCGTCAAATCGTTTTTTGTAGACCATCTTACTTCCCTCCCAAGAAAGCTTCAACTTTATCCGTCAGACCTTCTAAGTGTGATTTTTTTTCCACGAG